>NZ_JARAVM010000016.1:0-180621 GCF_033792735.1 Streptomyces sp. PA03-3a | reverse complement strand
CACCGGGCGATCCGGCGTCCGCGGCGCTTCGGCTGCGGGCCGCGCGGCGGCTGACCTCGCCGGCGCCGGACGCCTGGGTGGTGGCCGCGGCGCCGGCCGGGTGGGCGCAGCTGGCCCGCCGGCTGCGGCGCGGTACGCCCTGGGACCCGGCGCGTACGTACGGCTTCGCCGCACTCGGCGACGCGCGCGTGGTGGCCGCCGCCGGGGCGGAGACGCTCCAGGGCCTGCGCGGCGCGACCCCGGACGGCCGGACCTGGCAGGTGGACCGGGGGTGGGTGACCACGGCCGCCCCGGGCGGGGGCGGTGCCCGGTGAGCGCGCTCATCCCCCGTCCCCGGCTGCGGGTGGCGCCGGGCGCGGTGCACGTGCCGGGCTGGCTCACCCTGGACCAGCAGCGGGAGCTGGTCGTCGCGTGCCGCGCCTGGGCCATGGGCCCGGTCCCGATCCGGCACACCCGGCTCCCCCGCGGCGGGGTGATGTCGGTGCGCACGGTCTGCGTCGGCTGGCACTGGCAGCCCTATCGCTACACCCGTACCGCGGGCGACGTGAACGGCGCCCGGGTCGCGCCCTTCCCCGACTGGATGGTGGGGCTGGGGCGCCGCGCCCTGGTCGCGGCCTACGAGGACCCGGCGGCGGGCGACGGCTACACCCCGGACACCGCGCTGATCAACTTCTACGACGGCGACGCCAGGCTCGGCATGCACCAGGACAAGGACGAGCGCAGCGACGCGCCGGTCGTGTCGCTGACCATCGGCGACAGCTGCGTCTTCCGCTTCGGCAACACCGAGAACCGCAACCGCCCGTACACGGACCTGGAACTGTCCTCCGGCGACCTGTTCGTCTTCGGCGGCCCGTCCCGATTCGCCTACCACGCCGTCCCGAAGGTCCACCCGGGCACGGGCGACCCCGCCACCGGTCTCGCCTCCGGCCGGCTGAACATCACGATGCGGGTCACGGGACTGGACGACGGGTCGCGGGGCCGGGCGCCGCGGGCGTGACGGCACCGCCGGGGCCCGGGCGCAGGCCGGGGGCCAGCACCAGGGTGACGGCGACGGAGAGGGCGGCCATGACCGCCATCGCGGTCGCCGGGGAGGTGTGCTGGGCGACGGCGCCGGCCAGGGCGGCGCCCAGGCCCTGGCAGGTGAGCATGCCGGATGAGTGCAGCCCGAGGGCGTGACCGCTGAGTTCGTCGGGGGTGAGGGCCATCAGCCGCTCCTGGAGCAGCAGGCTCGCCGCGTAGCCGACGGAGGCCACGGCGACGACGGCCGCCGCGAGGGGCAGCGCAGGGTGCAGCGCGAAGACCAGGTAGGGGGCCGCGAGGAGCAGGCGCAGGGCGGCGCCCGCGCGTTCCCGCCACCACGGCGGGACGAACCGGCCGGCCATGGTGTCGCCGACGAGCATGCCGCAGGCCGCGGCGGCCAGGAGCAGCCCGGCGTTCTCCGGCGCGTAGGGGACGAAGAGCGACTCGCAGCCGACGATCAGGCCGTTGGGGACCCAGAGCGCGAGATACACGTAGCGGCGCGGCCGGGCGGACCACAGGAGCACGTTGGTCCGCCAGGTCTCGGCCGCAGAGGGGCGGCCGCCCGCGCGCGGCGGCCTGGCGCGCAGTCCGGTCAGGGCGGTCGCCGCGGCCGTGAGGTAGAGGGCCGCGCCGGCGAGCAGGACCCCGCGCGGTGACAGGGCGGCGAGCAGCAGACCGCCGGCGGCGAAGCCGCAGATCTGCATGGTGCCGGTCGCCATGTTCAGCACGGAACGGCCCAGCAGGAAGCCGCCCTTGGGGAGGATCTCGTGGAGCAGCCCGTAGCGCACGCCGCCGCCCAGGGACGCCACCAGTCCTTCGGCCGGCAGGATGACGAACACGGCCCAGATCGGCAGGCCGGGGACGGCCAGTACGGCGGTGCCGAGGGCGAAGACCAGGGCGACCGCGGCGAGCGCGGCGCGCGGCGGCAGGCGGTCGGCCGCCGACAGCAGGGTCGTCGCCCCCGCCACCTGCGCGAGGGACGGGCCGAACATGGCGACGGCGGACAGCAGCGGCGAGCCCGTGGCGTCGTAGACCAGGGTGCTCAGGGCCAGCCCGCTGACCGTCTGCGCCGCAATCTGGCCGGTGGAGACCAGGAACAGCGGGGTGAACTCCCTTGTGCGGAAGAGTTCTTGGTAGGTGCGCATGGAACCGAGTCTCGGCGGCGCCGGTTCGGGCGGTTAATGTTTCGCGCGGGCGCGAAAGGTGAGGAGGGCGGGGCATGGGCTGGTGGGTGGTGAACTCGGAGACGCTGGTGGGCAGCCGGTTCGTCGTCTCCCCGCTGGCCGAGGCCATCGCGGCCCTCAAGCTGCTCGACCGGGGCACGGCCGCGCACCCCGGGGAGCGCGGCTGGCTCGGCACGCACCTGCCCGCGTACCGGGAGCGGCTGGCCGCCGACCCGGTGACCGGGCTGCTGGTGCGGGCCGCTCTGGGGCGCACCTGGAACGCCGACTTCCTCACCCCCACGCCTTCCGGCGAGGGCGCTCCCGGCTTCGAGGAGGAGCTGCAGCGGATCCGCGAGACCCCGCCGGACGCCGCCCGCGAGCATCTGACCGTGTCGCTCGGCGGACCGCTCCCCGCCCCGCTGCGCCGCGCGGACCTGCCGGAGCGCGCGGCGGACGTCGTCGCCTGGGTGTGGACGCACACGGTGCTGCCGCAGTGGCCGCGCCGGCGGCGGGTCATCGAGGCCGACATCGTGGCGCGCACCGCACAGCTCGGCCGCGGCGGCTGGGCGGAGGCGCTGGACGACATGCGCCGCGGGATGCGCTGGCTCGGCGAGGGCCGGTTGCAGATCAACACGCGGGACTACCCGCCGCGCGACCTGTCCGGCGCCCGGCTGATGTTCGTGCCCGTCACCCCGCGCACCGGGTGGGTGTCCTGGGACGAGCCCGTGCGGTACGCGGTGGTCTACCCGTGCTCGGGCGCGCTGGCCGAGGCGGGGCGGCAGCGGGTCCCCGAGGCGCTCGGTTCGCTGCTCGGCCCGGCGCGCGCCGCCGTCCTGGTGCTGCTCGCGACGCCGATGAGCACCACGCAGCTGGTCGCCCTGACCGGTCAGGGGCTGGGCTCGGTGGGACGTCATCTGAAGGTGCTGCTCGACGCCCGTCTGGTGCGCCGCCGGCGGGCGGGGCGTTCCGTGCTCTACTACCGGACGGAGACCGGCGACGCCCTGGTCGCGGCCCAGCAGGACGGCTGACGGAAGGAGCGGGGCATGGTCCACAGACCCGTGCCGTTCGACGAGCTCGACCGCAAGATCGTCGCGGCTCTGATCGCGAACGCCAGGACGAGCTTCGCCGAGATCGGCGCGGACATCGGCCTGTCGGCCACCGCCGTCAAGCGGCGGGTGGACCGGCTGCGGGAGTCCGGGATCATCACCGGGTTCACCGCCACGGTCCGGCCCGCGGCCCTCGGGTGGCGGACGGAGGCGTACGTGGAGGTGTACTGCGAGGGCGCGGCGCCGCCCCGGCGGCTGGCCGAGGTCGTCAGGAACCACCCGGAGATCACGGCGGCGATGACGGTGACGGGCGGCGCGGACGCCCTGCTGCACGTCCGGGCGACCGACGTCGGGCACTTCGAGGAGGTCCTGGAGCGGATCAGGACCGAGCCCTTCATCCGGAAGACGATCAGCTACATGGTGCTGTCGCACCTGCTGCCCGACAGCCCGGAGGCGGGGGCGGCGCGGCCCGCCTCGGAGGGCGCAGCAGACCTGCGCTGAAGGGCCCGCCGACGCAGCATCGCTGCGTGTGCTTGCAGCGTCCGGATCTTGTCGTCCAGGGCCCCCGATTCCTACCGTTGAGCCGTTCCCCCGGCCTTACCGCAGGAAGCGGAGGAGTTCGCCGTGCCCGAGAACCGTGTGGCCCGCCCCCGGCGTTATCTGGTCTGCCCGCCGGACCACTTCGATGTGCGCTACGCCATCAACCCGTGGATGCGGGAGGGCGTGCGGGTCGACACCGCGCTCGCCCGGGAGCAGTGGGCCGCGCTGGTGCGGGCCTACCGGGAGCACGGTCACACGGTGGAGTCCGTCGAGCCGGTCCCGGGGCTGCCCGACATGGTGTTCGCCGCCAACTCGGCGCTGGTGGTGGAGGGGCGGGTGTTCGGCTCGTCCTTCCTCGCGCCCGAGCGCCGCCCGGAGGCCGAGGAGTACGCGGCGTGGTTCAAGGCGGCGGGTTTCGACGTGCGCCGCCCTGTGTCGGTCTGCGAGGGGGAGGGCGACCTGGTGCCGGTCGGCGGTTTCGTCCTGGCCGGTACGGGCTTCCGCACCGTCCGGGCGGCGCACCACGAGGTGCAGGAGTTCTTCGGTGTGCCGACGGTCGGCCTGCAGCTGGTGGACCCGCGCTTCTACCACCTGGACACCGCGCTGTTCGTCCTCGACGACGGGGCCGCGGGCGGGCCGGCGAACATCGCGTACCACCCGGAGGCGTTCTCCCCCGGCAGCCGCGAGGTGTTGCGCCGGATGTTCCCCGACGCGGTCGTCGCCACCGCGGACGACGCCCTGGTGTTCGGCCTCAACTCGGTCTCGGACGGCCGGCACGTGTTCATGGCGCCCGCCGCCAGGGGGCTGTCCGAGCAGCTCGCGGGGCGGGGCTACGTGCCCGTCCCCGTCGACCTCACGGAGTTCCACAAGGCCGGCGGGGGCATCAAGTGCTGCACACAGGAGATCCGCCCGGCACCCTGAAGCACCGGGGCCGCCGCCCGGCTTCCCCGCCCCGGGGTCCCCTGCCCGCCGTCACACGGGCAGGGAGCGGTTGAACAGCCGCACCTGGCCGCGGGCGATCGGCCGGCCCGCCGCGTCGGTGATCACCGCCAGCCAGAGCTGAAGGCTCCGGCCCTGCTGGAGGGGAGTACCGCGGACGTCGAGGCGGCCCCGGACGTACGGGAGCAGGAAGTCGGTCTGGTTGCCGACGCCGACGGCGAACCGGCCCTCGGAGCGCACGGCGTAGGAGGCTCCGACGCTGGCCACGCTCTCGATCACGGTGGAGTAGAGGCCTCCGTGGGTGATCCCCCACGGGGTGTGGTGCTCCTCGGTGGCCTCCAGGTGGGCGGTGACCTCCTGCGCGCTGATCGTGTCGTAGTGCAGCCCGACGGCGCGCAGGAAGGCTCCGGCGGCCTCAGGGTCGAGGTCCGGGTCGCTGGTCTCCGTCATCGTGGCTCTCTCCTGCTTCGTCCTGTGACGCGGGCGGGGTCAGTGGGCCTGCGGGGCGGGCCGGTTGCCGACCAGTACGAGGGCGGCGACGGCGGCGGCCGCCAGGCCCACGCCGGGGATGAGCACGGCCAGGTGCAGGGCTCCGGTGAAGGCACCGCCGACGGCATCGGTGACGGTGTCCCGGAGCGCGGCGGGCAGGGTGGAACCCTGGGCGCCGGTGCCGACGGCCTGCGTCACCTGGTCGGCGACACGGGAGGGGACACCGCGGTCGGAGAGTTCACCGGGCAGCCGGGAGGCGAGACCGCTGGTGAGTACGGTGCCCGTGACGGTCGCCCCGAGCGTGCCGCCGACCTGGCGGAAGAGGTTGACGGTGCCGCTGGCCATGCCGCCGTCGGTCTGCGGCACGCTGATGACGGCCACGGCCGTGCTCGGCGGCAGGACCAGGCCCGCGCCGGCACCGAACATCGCCATCAGCAGCACGATCACCTCCGTCGACGAGGTGGGCGTCTGGGCCGTCATCAGCAGCGTACCCGCCGAGGCCAGCAGGGCGCCGACGCCCAGGGTCGCCTTGAAGCCGATACGGCGGGCGATCGCCGCGGCCACGTAGCTGACCAGTACATAGGAACCCATCAGCGGCAGGAGCAGCAGGCCCGCGTCGAGGATGGACTCGTGCCGGATCCTCTCGAAGTACAGCACCTGGGCGAAGGCGGTGGCCACGAAGGCGTACTGGGCGGTCATCGCGACGACGTTGGCCGTGGCGAAGGAGCGGCCGCGGAAGAGCCGCAGCTTGAGCATGGGCGTCCGGGTGCGCGCCTCGTGGACGACGAAGGCGGCGAGCGAGGCGGCGGCGACCGCGAAGGCCGTGGTCGCGTGGGTGGTGCCGAAGCCGGTGTGGCCGCCCTCGACGAGGCCGTAGTTCAGCGCGCCGATGGCGAGGACCGCGAGCACGAGACCCGGCGGGTCGAGGTGGCGTCCGGGCTGCCGGCTCTCGGTGACGAACCGGGGCGTCAGCACCAGGACCAGCACCGCCAGGACGACGTTGACCAGGAACACCGCGTGCCAGGACCAGCGCTCGAGGATCAGCCCCGCGGCCACCGGCCCGAAGGCCAGGCCTATGCCGGAGACGGCGACCCAGATGCCGACGGCCCGGGTCCGGGCGTGCGGCTCCGCGAACATGCCGGTCACCAGGGACAGGCTGTTCGGCAGGATGGCGGCGCCGCCGAGGCCCATGAGGGCCTGGCCCACGATGACACCCGAGGCGCCCGAGGCCAGCGAGGTGACGAGGCTGCCCCCGCCGAGCAGCACCATGCCGAGGGCGAAGACGCGCCGCCGGCCGAAGCGGTCGCCGACGGTCCCGGCGGAGAGCACGAAGCTGGCCACCATCATCGAGTAGATCCCGGCGATCCACACCAACTGGGCGCCGGACACCCGCAGGTCCTGCTGGAGCGGGGCGAGGACGGCGGTGGTCTGGGTGATGTTCACGAACATCGCCATCTGGCCGAGGCTCGCGACGACGAAGCCGATCCACCGCTTCCTCGCCTCCCCCGGATCCGGTGTCCTCACGGTGGTCGCGGCGTCGGACGCACCCGCACTGACGGCCTGGTCCGTGGCGGCGCTCGGGCTCCTCATGAGCTGTTCCCTTCCCGGCTGAGTTCGACTTTCGAACCTAGCTGAACGGGCACGCTACCACGTCTGAGTTCTTTCTGAGAACTCAGGTAGGATCCGGAGCATGGAATACCTCGACCAGGACACCTCGAACTGCTCCGTCGGGCGGGCCGTCGGGCTCGTCGGCCAGTCCTGGGTGCTACTGATCCTTCGCGACGTCACCCGCGGGGTCAGGCGCTTCAGCGACCTCCAGGACCACCTCGGCGTCTCCCGCTCGGTGCTGGCGGACCGGCTGGGCGGCCTGGTCGCCCACGGGCTCCTCGAACTGCACACGTACCAGGAGCCCGGCGCCCGGCGCCGGGCCGAGTACGTGCTCACCGACAAGGGCCGGGACCTCTACCCGCTGCTCACCTCGCTGCGGCAGTGGGGCGACAAGTACCTCGCCGACCCCGAGGGCCCCGCGCTGCTGGCCACCCACCACGACTGCGGTGCGCCCGTACGGGCCCGGCTGGTCTGCGACGAGGGCCATGTGATCGGCGCCCCGGAAGAGGTCGACCGCAGCCCGGGCCCCAGCGCCCGGCCCCGCCCCACCGCCGACGTACCGGCCTGAGCGAACCCGCGCCGCACGGGGCACGCCGCCCCGTGGCGGCCGGGTCGCCATGGCCCTCAAGCGGCCGCCGCGGGCGGGGACCAGGGCCCACTGTCAGACCGGCGCCCTACCGTGAGGCGGGATGATCGCTGACGACGGGAGACGGGCGATGGGCCCCACCGGCTGGGACTACGTCACTTCGTACCGCGGGAGCGTCGAGGCGACGCTCGAAGCCCTGCACGAGCAGGTCTTCCAGGAGCTCTACGGCGACGATGAGCAGTACGGCGATCGCGCGGCGCTCTACGCCGACGAGTCCCTCGAGGATTCGGGCACCCACTCGATTTTGGACGTCCACCGCATCGTCGACACACCCGCGGGTCCCGGCAGGGGCGACTGGGAGTACTGCACGTTGCGTCCGCTGCGCCCCGAAAGGCTGCTGTACCACTTCGGAACGGCGGAGCCGACCCCACAGCAGTTCGAGGACGCCTTGGCGCGCGCCAAGGCCCCGTCCTCCCCCAGGTCACGCAGGTCACGTGGAACTGAGGCGATGACTCTGACCGACGAGCAGGAGCTGCGCTGGACCGGGCACTATGTGCTTCTCCACTCGAACGGAGAACCCACGCACGTCGGCTTCTTCGGCATATCCGGAGACTGACCGCCATATCCGGAGACTGACCGCCCGACGTGCCCAGCCGGGCGCTCAGCCGCGCCGTGGCGGCGCCGTGCTGTCGCGGACGACGAGTTCCGGCGTCGGCTGGGCCACGTCACGGGCCGGGCGGCCGCCGAGCAGCCGGACGAGTTCCGCAGCCGCACGCCTGCCGAAGGCCGTCGCGTCGCGGTCCAGGGCGGTCAGGCGGGGGTGCGTCGCGCGGCAGAGCGCCGAGTCCTCCCAGGCGACGACGGACAGATCACGCGGTACGGACAGCCCCATGCCGAGCGCCACACCGGCGCCCGCGACCGCCATCACGTCGTTGTCGTAGATGATCGCCGTGGGCGGCTCGGCCCCGGCCAGCGCGAGGCGGGTGGCCTCGGCCCCCTGGCCCTCGGAGTAGTCGGTGGTGACCGACCGGACCGCGGGCAGGCCCAGGCGGGCGGCCCCGGTCCGCAGCGAGGCGACGCGGCGCGTGGTGTGCGCCAGGCCGGCCAGGCCCGCGACGTGCACGACACGGCGGTGGCCCAGCCCCGCGAGGTGCTCGACGATCGCGCCCATGGCGGCCGCGTCGTCCACCCGGACGGTGGAGATCACCGGGTACGGGACGGGCTCCCGGGGCTCGCGGTCGACCTCGCGGCCGCCGACGACCACCGCGGGCAGGCCCAGGGAGTCCAGCAGGGCCGGCCGGGGATCGCCGATCCGCGGGTCCACCACGATGACCCCGTCGACCCGCTGCTCGGCCCACCACCTGCGGTAGACGGCGCACTCCTCCTCCGCTCCCGCGACCACCCGGAAGAGCAGGCCGAGGTGGCGTTCCGAGAGCACCTCCTGCATGCCCGAGACGAGTTGGAGGAAGAACGACTCGATGCCCAGTGAGCTCGCCGGGCGGGCGAGCACCAGGCCCACGGTCGCGGCGCCCTCCCCCGACAGGGCCCGCGCGGCGGTGCTGGCCCGCCAGCCGAGCTGGTCGGCGACCCTGCGCACGCGCCTGCGGGTGGTCTCGGAGACCCCGGGGCGGTCGTTGAGGGCGAAGGACACGGCGCTCTCGGAGACGCCGGCCCGCCGGGCGATGTCCTTCATCGTGGGCCGCCGGGCGGGCACGCGCCGTCCGGTCCGGGCGGCGGGCGGCGGTTCCACCGGTGGCTCGTGCGCCGCGATCGTGGGCCCCCTCGAATCGTCCGCGTGACGTCGTGCGCGCCGGGCCCCGGGCGACGCGACGCGCGCACCAGTATCCCCCAGCCGGGCAAGGCCGCGCACTAAAGCGCTTGAGTCACGCGCCTCTAAAGCGCATTAGTGCTGACGCCCGAATTCCGGCCGCACATCGTTGACCTGCTGCTTCTTCGCCCCAAGGAGCAAATGAGAGAGGCGAGTTGACTTTCCCGGGGCGCGGTGCCACCTTGTCGTGGGCGCGCGGCGGCTACTCCCCCAGCCGCGCCGATCACGGGACGGATCCCCCGACCGCCCCGCGACCACCGGCAATGCCGCCGCGCGCCCACCCAGCTCGTACGAACACGGGAACCGCCATGACACCGCGCTTCGGCGTCAACTACACGCCCAGCCAAGGCTGGTTCCACCACTGGCTCGACTTCGACCTCGACGCCGTCCGCGCCGACCTGGACTCCGTCGCCCGCCTCGGGCTGGACCACATCCGGGTCTTCCCCCTGTGGCCGCTGTTCCAGCCCAACCGCACGCTGATCCGGCCGCGCGCCGTCGAGCAGCTGGCCGCGCTGGTCGACGCCGCCGCCGAACACGGCCTGGACGTCAACGTGGACGGCCTGCAGGGCCACCTGTCGAGCTTCGACTTCCTGCCCTCCTGGACGGCCACCTGGCACCGCCGGAACATCTTCACCGACCCGGACGTCGTCGCCGCCGAGGCGGAGTACCTGCGCACCCTCGCCGCCGCGCTCGCCGACCGGCCCAACTTCCTGGGCATGACCGTCGGCAACGAGATCAACCAGTTCTCCGGCCCGCCGCACCCGGACCCGGACCCCATCGGTCCGGCCGAGGCGGACGCCTGGCTGCGCCTGATGCTCGACGCCTGCGAGCGGGGCGCCCCCGGCAAGCTCCACCTGCACGCCGAGTACGACGCCGCCTGGTACCAGGACGACCACGCCTTCACCCCCGCGCAGGCCGCCCGGCTCGGCTTCGCGACCGCCGTCCACTCCTGGGTCTTCAACGGCACGGCCCAGCGGCACGGCCACGCGGGCGTCGCCACCGAGCACCACGCGGCGTACATGATCGAGCTGTCCAAGGCCTGGGCCACCGATCCGCACCGCCCGGTCTGGCTGCAGGAGGTCGGCGCCCCGGCGCCCGTGGTGCCGCCCGAGCACGCGGCGGCGTTCGCCACCGCCACCATCGCGGGCGCCCTGGACTGCGCTGACGTGTGGGGGGTGACCTGGTGGTGCTCGCACGACGTCTCCCGGTCCCTCGCCGACTTCCCCGAACTCGAGTACACGCTCGGACTCCTCACCAACGACCGCGAGGTCAAGCCGGCGGGCACCGCCGTGGCCCGCGCCGTGGCGGAACTGCGCGACCGCGGGTACGCGCCGCGGCCCCGCACGACCGCGCTCGTCGTCGACGTGGGCGACAGCGTGACGGCCCCCCGGAGGGCCGGCTGCGCCCCCGGCGGCGAGGTGTTCGAGGCCTGGGCCGCGCTGACCGCCCAGGGCGTACGGCCCGCCCTGGTGCTGGCCGACCGGGCCGCGGACGCGGAGCACCTGGCCGCCCGCGGCATCACCGAGGTCGTCACCCCCGCGCAGGTCCGCTGAGCGTCCGGACCACCGGGCGCCCGGACTGCCGAACCCCGGTCCGAGCGGACCCCGCACACCCCGTCCCCCGGCGGGCCCCCCGGCACGGGTCCCGTACCCGTGCCGGGGGGCTCGGGGACGCTCCCGGCCGCATCTCCGTCAGCCCTTTCCCGGGGGTGCCGTGGCCTGACAGACTCGTCCGGTGACCGAATTCGACCTGCTCGTCATCGGATCCGGCCCGGGCGGCCAGAAGGCCGCCATCGCCGCGGCCAAGCTGGGCCGCCGGGTCGCCGTCGTCGACCGCCCCGACATGGTCGGCGGGGTCTCCATCCACACCGGCACCATCCCGTCCAAGACGCTCCGCGAGGCCGTGCTCTACCTGACCGGGCTCACCCAGCGGGATCTGTACGGCCAGAGTTACCGCCTCAAGGAGGACATCACCATCGCGGACCTCACCGCGCGCACCCAGCACGTGGTGAGCCGCGAGGTCGACGTGATCCGCAGTCAGCTCTCCCGCAACCGCGTCACCATGCTCACCGGGACCGGCCGCTTCACCGACGACCACACGGTCGCCGTGGAGGACCCGTCCGGCCGCGAGGTGCTGGTGACCGCCGGGAACATCGTCATCGCCACCGGCACCCGCCCGGCGCGCCCGTCGACCGTGGAATTCGACGACCGCACGGTGATGGACTCCGACAGCGTGCTCAACCTGGACCGGGTGCCCCGCTCCATGGTCATCGTCGGCGCCGGCGTCATCGGCATCGAGTACGCCTCGATGTTCGCGGCGCTGGGCAGCAAGGTGACGGTGGTCGAACAGCGGGACGGAATGCTGGACTTCTGCGACGTCGAGGTGGTCGAGGCGCTCAAGTACCACCTGCGGGACCTCGCCGTGACCTTCCGCTTCGGCGAGACGGTGGCGGCCGTGGAAAGGCATCCGACAGGCACCCTCACCGTCCTGCAGAGCGGGAAGAAGATCCCCGCGGACGCCGTCATGTACTCGGCCGGACGGCAGGGCCTCACCGAGGGCCTCGACCTGGGCAAGGCGGGTCTCGCCGCCGACAAGCGGGGCCGCATATCCGTCGACGAGCACTACCGCACCTCCGTGCCGCACATCTACGCCGTCGGTGACGTCATCGGCTTCCCGGCGCTCGCGGCCACCTCCATGGAGCAGGGCAGACTCGCCGCCTACCACGCCTGCGGCGAACCGGTGAACGCGATGCACGGGCTGCAGCCGATCGGGATCTACACGATCCCGGAGATCAGCTTCGTCGGGCGTACGGAGGACCAGCTCACCGACGACAACGTGCCCTTCGAGGTGGGCATCTCGCGCTACCGGGAGCTGGCCCGCGGCCAGATCATCGGCGACTCGCACGGCATGCTGAAGCTGCTGGTGTCGACGGAGGACCGCACCCTGCTGGGGGTCCACTGCTTCGGCAGCGGCGCCACGGAGCTGCTGCACATCGGCCAGGCGGTGATGGGCTGCGGCGGCACGGTCGACTACCTGGTTGACGCCGTGTTCAACTACCCGACCCTCGCCGAGTCGTACAAGGTGGCCGCCCTCGACGCCACCAACAAGCTCCGCCAGATCAACCGCCTCACCGGCTGACCCGGGTCCGTCGTGTGCGGGGCGCCCCCGGCCGGGGGCGCCCCGCACACGTACCCGCACCACCCGTTCGGCGGGGGAACGACGAGGGCGCCGCGTGGCAGCCTCCCGGAGGGGGGCGAAAGCACATCCGCCCCGTGACCCTCCGAGGGAGCACCCGCATGGCCACCAGGAAGAACCTCCGGGCCGACCGGACGAGCCTCACCCACAAGGTCGGCTACGCCCTCCGGCACCCCACGCGGGTCGCCGCGCACGCGCGGCGGGCCGCACGGGACCGCTGGCTCGCCCACCGGCACCGCGACCACGTGGCGTACTACCGGGCCGTCATGGCCAGCGACACCGCGCGCGACCCCGAGGCCGCCGTCGGCAGCGGCAGCCACGACCGCTGGCTGGCGCTGGGCGCGATGCAGTTCGACTACCTGCGCGAACACGGCCTGTCACCGCGGCACCGGCTGCTGGACATCGGCTGCGGCAACCTGCGCGCGGGCCGGCTCCTCATCGACTACCTCGACGCGGGCCACTACTACGGCATCGACATCTCCCCCGACATCCTGATCGCCGCCAAGCGCACCGTGACCGCGCAGGGCCTGCAGCGCAAGCTGCCGTACCTGACGCTCACCCACGACCTGACCTTCGACTTCCTGCCGGACCGCCACTTCGACGTGGTCCACGCGCACAGCGTCTTCTCCCACTCGCCGCTGGAGGTCATCGACGAGTGCCTGGCCCACGTGGCCCGGATCCTGGCGCCGGGCGGGTGGTTCGACTTCACGTTCGACCGCACCGAGGGCAAGGAACACCACGTGCTGCACGAGGACTTCTACTACCGCACCGAGACGCTGGTGGGGCTGGCCGCCCGGCACGGGCTGCGCGCCCGCTTCATGGACGACTGGGAGCTGCGCGGCCACGGCCAGTCGAAGATCCGCGTCCACGCGGCCTCCTCCGCCCCCGCCTGAGGGCCCGGGGCCGCCCCTGGCGCGCGCCCCCCTGCGAGCACAGCCGTCAGGGGGCCTCCGCGGC
Source organism: Streptomyces sp. PA03-3a (assembly GCF_033792735.1). Classification (NCBI taxonomy): domain Bacteria; kingdom Bacillati; phylum Actinomycetota; class Actinomycetes; order Kitasatosporales; family Streptomycetaceae; genus Streptomyces; species Streptomyces sp. PA03-3a. Next base: position 167,250 of record NZ_JARAVM010000016.1, on the reverse strand, counting down.
CTCCTGCTCGGCGCGCTTGCCGGACACGTGCTCGACCAGGTCCCGTACCGTGCCCATGCGCTCGACGTCGTCGGCCAGCAGCATCACGCCGACCTCGCGCTCCACGGCGTCGGCGGCACGCTGCTTGGCGCCGTCGCCCAGGCTCAGCTGGGCGAAGGTCGTGTCCGGCCCGATCTCCTCCGGCGCCACCTCCGCGCACCCGGCGACCACCCTGCGCACGATCCCGGCGACGTCCTCGGCCATGTTCCCTCTCCCCTCCGGTGACTGCCCGATGCGTCTACCCCGCCGGCGGCGGCGTACCCCGCCCGTCCGAGGGACCGTTCGGCCGGTGCCGGGCCGGTCACGGCACGCGCGGCCGGCCCGGCACATAGGGCGCGAGGATGTCGGCCACGGTGCGGTTGCGAGGCGTGGGGACGCCCAGCTCACGGCCGAGGTCGGCGACGCCTCCGCTGAGCCAGGGCAGTTCCAGGCGGTTGCCCTGCTCCAGGTCGTTGTGCATGGAGGAGGTCATCGTGGCGGGCAGCGTGTCACAGAAGGCCAGTTGCTCGTCGACGAAGGACTCGTCGAGGTGTGCGCCCGCCGCGCGGCCGACGGCGACGACCTCCGCCATGACGTCGCGCAGCAGCCCCCGCGTCGCGGGATCGGCCCGCACGACGCCGATCGGCTGGCGCACGGCCGACGTGGTGCCCGACAGCCCGGTGAGGAACACGAACTTCTGCCACACGACCCGCGCGATGTCGGCGCTGACCTCGGCGTCGACGCCGGCCTTCTCGCACACCGCGCGGAACTCCTGGGCCCGGGCGGTCTCCTCCGCGTCGTACGGGCCGAAGACCAGTTTCTGCATCGTCCCGCGGTGGGAGACGACACCGGGCTCCTCGATGACGGCGGAGATGTAGCAGACCCCGCCCCACACGGCCTCGGACGGCAGGTGCCGTCGCAGGACGGCCTCCTTCTGCACCCCGTTCTGCAGGGAGATCACCCGTGCGCCCCCGTCGGCCAGGCCTCGCAGCCGTTCCGCGACGTCCTCGGTGTCCCACAGTTTGACCGCGACCAGCACGACGTCGACGGGACCGAGGTCGCCGACGTCCGGCACGAAGCGGTCGGCCGGTGCCCTGAACTCCCCCAGCGGGCTGCGGACGACCAGTCCGCCGTTGGCGCGGATCGCCTCCAGGTGCCTGCCTCGGGCGACGAAGGTGACCTCGTTGCCCGCCTCCGCGAGCCGGGTGCCGAAGTAGCCCCCGACGCCGCCCGCTCCCACGACCGCGATGCGCATGGCGTTCGTTCTCCCTTCCGGTTCCCAGCTCTTGGTAACCGTTATGAGGGTTACTATCCTCACATGAGCGAGCGCGCGCCGGCCACTCCCCGCACCCGCGTCACGGCCAGGGTCCGTGAACTGCGCTTCGACGCGGGATCGCCGGCGCTCGACCTCGTCGCCACCGTGGGGCGCCGCCCGAGCACGCCCGTGGAGCGGCTCGGAGACCACGACCGGCTCCGCGCCTGGTGCCAGGGGGTCGGGCTGACCCTGCGCGACGGGGAGGACGGACATGCCCTGCTGGGTGCCCTCCACGAACTCCGCTCCGCAGCCACCGACGTCGCCACCGCAGCGGTGGACGGCCGCGCGCCCCGGCCGGAGTCCGTCGCACTGCTCAACGACCTCGCGCGTGTCGAGCCGCCCGTGCCCCGGCTCCGCGTCGACCCCGAGGGGCGTCCGGGTTCCGGTACGGAACCGCTGTCATCCGCCCAGCTCCTCTCGGTCGTCGCCCGCGACCTGATCGCACTGGTGACCGACCCGCGCCTGCGCGACCGGCTGCGCACCTGCGCGGCGGAGATCTGCGGCATGGTCTACCTCGACCACGTCAACGGCAACGGCAAACCGCGCAAGTGGTGCTCCATGGAACGCTGCGGCAACAACGCCAAGGCCGCCCGTCACCGGCACCGTGCCTCCGCGTCCGAGCCGGACCAGGCCTCGTCCACACGGTTGCCGGACGCTACGGCGGGGGCGGCTGCTCGAAGGCGGCGATGAAATGGCCGAGGTCGCGCCGGCGGCAGCTGGACGGCCACACGGCCCAGGTCCTGCGGACCAGGGGATCGCCGACCAGCGGCGACCACATGACGGTCTCGGGGATCGGCTGCGCCCAGTTCGGCGGGGCCAGCGCGAACGCCCGCCCCGTGATCACGGCCGCCAGCTTCACCTCCGCGATCAGCGGCTCCGCCGCGCCCGACTCGGGACCCACGTCCAGGCCGTGGCTGCGCAGCACCGAGGTCAGCTCGTCCCACCAGGCGGGGCTCCCCTCACGGGGGAAGCCGACCCACTCCAGTCCCGCCAGGGCCTCCAGCCGTACGCCGCGCGGTTCCGCGAGTTCGGCCGCCTGCTCGGCCGCGAGCAGCACCCCGAGGTTCTCCCTGACGACCAGCATCGCGTCGAACTCCGGCCCGCCCGGGCGCTCACGCAGCAGCCCGACGTCGAGCTCGTCCGCGTGCAGCGCCTCCAGCTGGGCGGCCGTGGACAGGTGGCGGGCCTGCACCCGGGTGTCGGGGTACGCCCGCGACAGCTCGGTGAGCACCGGGGTGAGCAGGTCGGGCGGCAGCTCCAGCGGTACGCCCAGACGCAGGGTGCCCTCGCCCTGCGAGGTCAGCGCCGCCATCGCCCGTACGGCCTGGTCGTGGCGTGCGAGCACGGCCCGGGCCTCGTTGAGCAGCATCGCCCCGGCCTCGGTCGTCCTTACCCCGGAACTGGACCGCACCAGGAGTTTGACGCCGAGTTGCCGCTCCAGAGCGGTGACGGTCTGCGACAGCGCCGACTGGCTGACGTGCAGCCGCCGCGCCGCGGCCGACATCCCGCCCTCCTCCGCCACGGCGACGAAGACACGCAACTCCCGCAGTTCCATCCGGACATCCCACCAACGCGGCGCCCGAAGGACACCGCGACAGGCCAGGCCAGTTCCTTATGGCGGAACACGCCGCCCCCTGGGGGTGACGCGCCGGGCGGGCCGGCCCCCGCGAGGCATCCGCGGGGGCCGCCGCCTCTCAGCGTGCCGCGGCCAATTGAGGCAGGACGTTCACCAGGGGCTCGCCGTGCGCGTAGCGCCGGAGCTGCTGCGTGATGAAGGCGAGGGAGGCGGGGGTGAAGGCGTCCGTGAAGGCCCCGACGTGCGGGGTGATCAGGATGCCGGGCAGGTACCACAGCGGGTGCCCGCTGGGCAGCGGCTCCGGCGCGGTGACGTCCAGGGCGGCGCGCAGCCGCCCGCGCCCGGCCTCCCGTACCAGCGCCTGCGTGTCGACGATCTCCCCCCTGGCCACGTTGACCAGGACGGCCCCGTCCTTCATCAGGGCGAGGCGGGACGCGTCCATCAGGTCGCGGGTCTCGTCCGTCAGGGGCGCGCACAGCACGACGGCGTCGGCGGAGGGGAGCAGTGCGGGCAGCTCCGCGAACCCGTGCACATGGCCGTCCGCCGTCTCGCGTGCGGTGCGTGCCAGCCTGACCACACGGCAGCCGAACGGGGCGAGCCTGGCCGCCACGGCCTTCCCGACCGCGCCCTGGCCCACCACCAGGACCTCCTTGCCGGAGAGCGTGGGGAAGACGCGGGGCCGCCACTCGCCGAGGGCGTGCCGCCGGGAGAAGTCGTCGAGGCCGCGCTCGGAGGCCAGGAGCAGGGTCACCGCCAGCTCGGCCGTGGCCTCGCCGTGCACACCGTTGGCGGTGGCGACGCGGCTACCGGAAGGGAGCAGCCCCAGGAAGGGGGCGAGGTAGTCGTGACCGGAGCTGAGGACCTGCAGGACCTCCAGCCGCTCGGCGCGGTGCAGCAGCCGGTCCAGGATCTCGTGCTGCTTGGCCGGGACGGGCGGGACGACCACGAACCGTACGTCCCGGGGATCGGACGGGAAGGCCGAAAGACCGTCCCAGAAGTGGTACGACAGGCTGTCGGGCAGCGGTCCGGGAAATTCACCGGACCGATAGGGGAGCCAGACCGCGCGGCTTTCTCGCATGATTCGCAGTGCTTTTCTGTGGAACTCGGAGAACGGGCGTGCCACGCCGGGCTCCGAGAGCGCCACCCGTCGGACCAGGGGCTTTCTGTCGCGGACGCTTCACGTCCGAGGGCCCGGAGCATCTGACATCGTTGTCGCGCGTGAACCTCCGGAACGCTAACACACGACCGGTCGGCGACATCGGGCGCGGGGCTGCCGCAAATGGCGGTGCGTCAACGGGAGGTGAATTCCTTTCCCCGTGAAGGCAAAGGCACGGTCATGAACCGCCCCCGGGGGACGGAGCGCCGCTGTTGCCCTCGTCACGCCCCGCCCGGGGTCCGGGTCGGGCTGGTTCGGCCGGCCCGGCGGCCGGACCGGCGAAACGGCGGAGAGCCGTCCGGCCGCGGCGAGGCATCCCCCCGGTGCCCCGCCGCGGCGCTTCTGGCCCCCGTTCCCCCGTTCCCCCGTCCCGCGGCGTCCGTTCTGCGCGACGCCGCGGGGCGGAAGTCACATGGGCGCCGAGATCAGCGCCCAGACGGACTTGCCCGCCTCGTCGGGCGGTGTCCACCCCCAGGACTCACTGAGCGAGTCGATGATGTGCAGCCCCCGCCCCGTTTCGGCGAACCAGTCCGGCTCCTTCACCACCGGGATGCCCGTGCCGGGGTCGGCGACCGTGCAGAGCACGGCCTCCTCGCGGCGGAGCAGGCCCAGCCAGACCGGCCGGCTGGACAACGGTGCGTACGCCGGGTCGTCGAGGCCGTAGCGGACGGCGTTGGTGAGCATCTCCGACACCACGATCGAGGCGGTGTCGACGATCGCGAGCATCCCCCAGCTGCTCAGGGTGGCACGCGTGAACTGCCGTGCGGAACCTGCGGCATGGAGGTCACCGCTCAGGCCGCACGCGGCAAAGCGTGACCCTGAGTCCTCGGTCAGGCCGAAGTCGAGGGGGATCACCGGATGCGTGGTCATCGGTAACTCCGCAGAGCTGTCGGGCGGGGGGCGCGGTGCTGTCTGCGTCCACCACTATCCCCGTCGGATCCCTACCCGTGCAAGCACATCTGCAATTACAGTCGTAAGTGCAAGAGTAAGTACATCTGCACGTGCATCTGCACATGCAGATGGCGCGTCAAGGAGGCGTAGCCATGCGGGAGTTCGACAACGGCGTACCGGCCACCGACATCGAGGGCGCGGTCTGGAGGAAGAGCGGCCGGAGCAACCCCAGCGGCAACTGCGTCGAGCTGACGGCGCTGCCCGGCGGAGGCTTCGCGATGCGCAACTCCCGGCACCCGGGCGGACCTGCGCTCATCTACACGCGCGCGGAGATCGAGGCCTTCCTCGGCGGCGTGAAGGACGGGGACTTCGATGACATGACGGGCTGACAAAACGTCGGCATGCCATAAGATGCGGCTGTATTCGGGCGCCACTCAGTGAGACACTGGCGGTCAGCCCAGTCACCACGGGAGCCGGCATGACCGCGACGCGGCCGAGCAACGAACCGTCGATAAGGCAGTACCTGGAGCACCCACGCGGTGGTCCGACGGTTCTGCGTATCGTGCTCGGCACCCAGTTGCGGAGGCTGAGGGAGTCCCAGGGCATCACCCGTGAGGCGGCGGGTTTCTCGATCCGCGGCTCCCACGCCAAGATCAGCCGTCTCGAGCTGGGCCGCGTCGGCTACAAGGAGCGGGACGTCGCCGACCTCCTGTCCCTCTACGGCGTGACCGACGAGACCGAGCGCGCGGACTTCCTCAAGCTCGCCCGGCAGGCCAACACGCCCGGCTGGTGGCACCGCTACGCCGACGTGCTCCCCGGCTGGTTCGAGACGCTCGTGGGCCTGGAGGAGGCCGCCTCCGTCATCCGTACCTACGAGGTGCAGTTCGTCCCCGGCCTGCTGCAGACCGAGGAGTACGCCCGCGCCGTCATCAGGCTGGGCCACCCCAGGGCGTCCGGGGTCGAGGTCGAGCGCCGGGTCGCGCTGCGCATGGAGCGCCAGCACCTGCTGAGCGGGCCCAACCCGCCGAGGCTGTGGGCGGTCGTGGACGAGGCGGCGCTGCGCCGTCCGCTGGGCGGCGCCGAGGTGATGTCGCGGCAGCTGGAGCGGCTCATCGAGGCGGCCGCCATGCCGAACGTGACACTGCAGGTCGCGCCGTTCAGTGTCGGAGGCCTCGCCACCGCGGGCGGACCGGTGACGATCCTGCGTTTCCTGGAGCCGGACCTGCCCGACATCGTCTACCTGGAGCAGCTCACCAGCTCGCTGTACCTGGACAAGCAGGACGACGTCGACAACTACCTGGCCGTCATGGACCGGCTCAGTGCCGAGGCCGAGCCGCCGGTCCGCACGCCGGGCTTCCTGCGCGAGTTCCTCAAGCACCTGTCGTGAGCTGACGCGGGCCCCCGGGCCGGCATTCCGGCCCCGGGAGCCCCGAAAGTGATCACGACTTGCGGCCGACCCCGCCGAACTCGATCCACTCCTGTGTGGCCTGACGGGGCGCCAGGTCGGTGTCGGGGCGCCAGGTGGACACCTCGACCAGCCCCGGCTCCAGGATCTGCAGGCCGTCGAGGAAGTCGTGCACGTCGCTCTCCTGGCGGACCCGGCCCCAGTTGCCCTGGGTGCTGGCGTCCATGAACTCGGTGACGAAGTCGCGCACCGACTTGTCCTCGCTGACCAGCTGGCAGACCACCAGGAAGCTGCCCGGTGCCAGTCGCTCCGCGACGCGCCTGACCAGAGCCGCCGGGTCGTCCTCGTCGGGGATGCAGTGCATCACCGAGACGAACAGCGCGGCGACCGGCCGGCTGAAGTCGATCAGCCGCTCCACCTCGGGGTGGCCGAAGATGCCGTCGGTGTCACGGAAGTCGGCCTGGATGACGGCCGTGTTCTCGTTCTCCTCCAGCAGCGCGCGGCCGTGCGCCAGCACGATCGGGTCGTTGTCGACGTAGACGACGCGCGAGGCCGGATCGACGCGCTGGGCGACCTGGTGGACGTTGTCCTGGGTGGGCAGGCCTGACCCGTGGTCCAGGAACTGGCGTATGCCGTACTCGCGGGCGAGCACGCCCACGACGCGCTGCAGGAACCTGCGGTTGTTGACGGCGAGTTCCTTGGTGCTCGGCACGACCTTGAGGAGTTCCTCGGAGGCCTCGCGGTCGACGGCGTAGTTGTCCTTGCCCCCGAGCAGGAAGTCGTACATCCGGGCGACGCTGGGAATCCCGGTGTCGATCGCGGTCGGCAGCGGCTCTCGCTCCTGGCTCATCCGGTCCCTCACAGTCCTGCCCACGCCCTGGACGCGGGATGATCGCGGAACCCTCATTCTAGGCTCAAGTCACGTTGCTACCCTGCGGTTTCACCCATGGGAAGTGAATTGATCGCCCGCCTGTTTGACGCCTGAAATCCCCATCAGTCACCACGGAAACGGACCTATCCCCCTCGTCTCCGGGGCCATCGGTACGCTGAGGCCGTCTTGCCACCCCTCCAAGAACGGGACGAACCCCATGGAGCTCGTCTTCGCCGGCCGCGTGATCGAGTGGCGCGGGCCCTCGCCGTACTACTTCGCGACCGTGCCGGACGAGGAGTCCGCCCACATCCGCGAGGTGGCCGCGGCGGTCACCTACGGCTGGGGCGTCATCCCCGTCGAGGCCCGCATCGGCGGCACCACCTTCACGACATCGCTCGTCCCCAAGGACGGCGGCTACCTGCTGCCGCTGAAGGTCGCCGTGCGCAGACCCCAGGGCATCACGGCCGGAGACGACGTGTCCGTTGAACTGACGGTCCGGCTCTGAGCCCGCGCGCGGTCCGGGGCGCGGTTCATCGGCCCGGCTGCGCGCGGGCCGCCTCCAGGAACGCCGGCTGCGGCCCGCGCACATGATCGTGCGACGACACCTCGGCGTGGGCGCACTCGCGCCGCAGCACCTGGTCGACCGCCGTCGCGTACGCCCAGGCGCGGCGGTGGAAATCGGCCGGGAAGACGACGGCGATCATCCGCTCGCACACCCCACATCCGGTCGATCAGCCCCAGGGCCGCCTCGCGCGGCTCGGCGAGGCGTATCCCTCTGCTGCGCCAGGGCGTTGAACTCCCGCAGCGGCTCCAGCCGTTCCGCCCTTCGGGCCTCGGCCACCTCCGCCTCCCGGCGCATGCCCTCGCTGCGGCCGGCCTGGCGGCCCGCGGTGATCGGGCCAGGAAGGAGAAGCCGCCGCCGAGCGTGACACCGGGCAGCGACGTCCACACCTGCGCGTCCACGGCGCACCTTCACCAAGACCGCCGCGGGCCGGCGCATGCGGAACGCCCGTCCCGCACGGCCGTGGACACCGCCCTCGGAGGAACCCGGAACCGAGCACGCGATCCCGGTGTTCCAGCAGGTCATCGGCTGCCACCGCCGCGCCCTCCACCGGCCCGGCCGGACGGCCCGGTGAGGCCCGGCTGCCGTAACGATTCGGTGGTCACGGACGCGAGGAAATGCGGCCAGACGGGCAGCATCCGGGCGCGCACGCGGGAAAGCCCGTTGGCGTCCGGCGGGACTGCGGGTAACTTCGCCCCTCGTCACCGCCCCTGAGGGGCGGGAGGCCGGCGCCACGGGCGCCCGCGTGTACCCCTCACCTGCGACGTTTCCGGCCGGCCGGCGAGCGGCGGCCGCTGTGAGGCGTGCCGCGGCGCGTGCGTGGCTGTGCGGTACCGGCCTGGAAGGTGAAATGGGGAGGGAACAGAGGATGTCGGAACCTGCGGACTTCGTCACCCGCCTGCGCGCGGAGCGGCAGGACCCGGGACGGGAGGAGGCGCTGCGCCTCGACAAGGCACGCCGACGCCGGAAGGCCGTGCTTGTCGGGTGCGCCGGGGCGCTCGTCCTGACCGGCTTCGGGGTCTGGCTGACGTCCGTGACCGGGCACCGTCCGGCGAACGAGCCGTACGCCCCGCAGACGCTCCAGGAGGACATGTGGCCCGACGAGTGGCCCGCGACGGTCCGCCTCCCCTTCCGTGGTTCGCCCGCCGCCGCGTGGGAGGACGGCGCCTCCGGCATCGTGACCCCGAAGGCCGAGGCCACCGGCGACCACACCGTGACCGAGGTGGCCGCGGCGCTGCGCCACAGCAGGGAGTTCCTGCTCGAGTCCAATGTGACACCCGAACCGCTCGCGGGAGACCGGCCGTCGGCCGCGATGGACCTCCTCGATCCGCGCGATCCCGGAACCGCGGCCCTTGAGGACGCGCTGCGGCACCCCGACGAGGAGCACAGCCCGCTGGACGTCTTCACGCGCTTCGACCCGGACGAGGAGTCAGTGGTCACCGACGCGGTGAAGTCGCGGGGGACGATGACCTACGAGGTCGCCCCGTCCGGGGAACTCCTGGTGCACGCCGACTACACCTTCGTGTACGCGGTCACGAAGAAGCACGGCGGCTGGGAGATCGTCCCGGCTGCGCCGGAAGCCGCGCGTGTCATCGTCCGACGCCAGGTGACCCTCACTCCCAGCCACGGCAGGCTGGCCCTGCGCGGGAGCGAGCGGCGCGTCGTCAACGCCGACTGCCGGGCGTCGGAGGACGGCTACGTCCACCCCCTCTACCACGCGGCGGCCGCCAAGGCGCCGAAGGGGGCGTCACTGGACCCCTACGCGAAGCCCAGGCCCATCGAGGACATCCCGGCCGGGTGCGTGACGGCCACCCGCACCTGATTCGCTCCTCCACGCGACGAGCCCCGCTCGCGGTGCGAACGGGGCTCGTGTGCGGCGGGGGCCGCGCCACTCGTCTGCAGGGGCGGCAGGATGTGAACCTGCGGCGTGCGGGTTTGGAGTCCGCTGCTTGTCCCGCCGCTTCATGTCGGCTCATGCCGCCTCGTGCGCCACATGCCGGAACGTTCAGGTCAGGCTCCTCTTCGGCGCCCAGACATTCCCCCGTTTGTGACAGCTCATGCCGCTCGGTATCGGTCCGCATCATCCGGGCGAGCACTGAGCGAGCAGAGGAACTCCACGACCTGCAGCAACAGGTACCCCGACGGTTGCTGGCTCCGGCCCTATCCATCGGCCGAAACCTCGGTCTTCGGGTCGTCCTCGAACACCTCCCAGGAGTCAACGATCAACTCCTTCCCCACGGTGAGCGCATTGCCATCGAGGTCCACGTTGCGCCAGTCCGCCCCGATGCCCTCACCGCGGCGCAGGCCTCGGAAGGCGATCAGGTGGAAGAATGCATACAGGCGGCTGCCCACGGCCTCATCGAGAAACGTCCCGAGCTGCACCGGGGTCCAGACCATGACTGCTCTCGGCTTCTCCCCGGTACGCTCCCAGTGCTCAACGTGCCGGTCCGTCCACAGCTTCGCCTTAGGTCGCTTACCCGGGGACAGTTCCACCCACTTGGCCGGGTTGAACGTGATCAGCTGCTTCCGGATTGCGGCGTTGAGTGCGGCCCGCAGCGTCGCCCTGATGCGCTGCAGCGTCGCGGGCCCCGTGATGATGCCGTAGGGCGGCATCGAGGCCATACGGCTCACATCGCGAACGCAAGGCCACACCATGTCATGGGAGGTCCTCGCGACCACGGGAGCGCTCGCCACCGAATGGGGCGACGAAGAACTTTACGCCATAGCTTCGGCCCACAATCTGACGGCCAATCAATTCATCGAGCAGAAGTCGGGCCGTGTCATTTTCGATGACTGGATGACCTCGGATGGCGAGGCCGAGAGCGCCCCGCCCGGGGTTCCATGTCGGGCGAGGCGGCGCCGGGCCCGAGAAGCCTGGGATTCGGATAAAGCGGCACCCTACCGGGCGAAGCAGCTCCCGGAAATGGTGAGGGATACGGGCTCCTGCGAGGCGACCTGCGGTGGAGTGCCCAGCAGCCGGGCGAAGTTCGTCATGGTGGTGAACAGCGGCGTGCGGGCCCAGGTCTCCGCGCAGTCCGCGCAGGAGATCCGTACGTCTTGCCCGCGCGAGCAGACCCGCACGCCGTCCTCGATGGCGTGGCGCTGCACGGGGTGGCACCGGGGGCAGGTCAGGACGTGGGCGGCGCGCTCCATCTGGTGGAGCGCACGGTCGGCGCTGAGACGCGGGCGGCGGATGGGGCGGGCGTGCGGCCTCATGGGTCTCCCCGGGGCGGACTCGCCGCGGCGAGATTCTCCTCGGCGAGGGCGTGCAGGGGCAGACTGTCAGGTGCGGTCATCGTGCTGACTCCTTCGAGGCTTCGACACTTCGAAGATCAGCCGGTGGCCGTTTGTCTATGCGGGCACCAACCCGGACGCCGGAGCAAACCCCCGCATCAGGTCCAACCCGTTACACCACTTCCAAGGACGCAACCATCGTCAGCCCTTGGTATCTGAGCAGGACGGTTGCGTTGCCGATGAAACCCACGTGGAGCGATGTGTCGGAAGGCAGCGTCATCGTTCCTCCCGGGCGGAGAGAGGCGGAGCCGCTCGGCGCAAGGTGCCCCGCCGACGCTCCACCTCTGTTTCTCGGGGATGATGACGGCAGCCACCCAGGCGAGCGGGTGTACATCCGCCGTCAGCAGCTCGTTCTCCGGCCCCGCGCCGCCCGAGCCGACCCCGCAGGATCCATGGCCGGATACCGGGACCTTTGTCGTGTTGGGTCACGCCGGTCAGGTTGTCCGCACCGGATCGGCGCGCGGCCCCTGTGTGACCAGCGGCCGTAGAGCCCTCCGCCCTCTCGGACGAGGACAGCGATCTCGTCGAAAGAACCGGCAGGCGCGACAGCGCGAGGGCCCCGTTGTTGGGTCGCTCCATGGCTTCTCTGTCGGGCGTCCCGGCGCCGTGAAAACCGTTCGATCATGACGCGGACGGCCCGATGTCGCCCTTCTCCGCCAGTTCCGTGAGGAAGTCGTGGCAGCGCGCGGCACGCTCCGAATCCTCGCGCATCACGCCTTGGAAGAAGTCTGCGATCTCGGTCTCCCCGGCGTTCTTGGCGTCGCGGACGTACTGTCCGTAGTCGTGTCCTGCCTTCAGAGAGTGGTACTGGACTGACACCAGGTCGTACGCGACGTCCTGGAATCCTGTCTCACCTGTCGCCATGGTTCTCCTCCGTTTCTTGCGGGCACCCCACGCCTGCCCATGCGAAAACGGGATAAACAGTCCACTCCCTGCCTTCCCACCACCTTCCGGCCGACCAAGTGAGGCGCAGCGGCCGGCGCATCGGAGACCGGGCCGCCGACCACACCACGGCGAGCCGACCCTCTCCTCCGGTCAGGACCTCGGCCCATGCCCTCAGTGACGGCTGCGGGACGCGTCGACCGCGTCCTTGACCCGGTCCAATAGTGAGGCAAACGGGCCCATTACCCATTGCGCTGTCGTGGATCCGGCGACCTTGGGATGCGGGTGTGTGGGCGCCATGGAAAGGACCGACTGCAGGTGGTAACCCATGGTCCTCAATTGGTCTTGGTCACAACCGGCGAGCACGGCGGGGAACTCCTGTTGTTCCTCGCGTTCGGCATGCTTGATGACGGCTCGTTCGAAGTAGGCGAACTTCGTGTCGAACTCGGCGCTGTCGACATCCATCGTCTCGAGTTCGGCCAGTGTCTCGCTGGCGAATTTTTCCTCAAGGTTGCGTGCCTCGACCTCTGCCTCACCGGCTGTGCGTTTGGCAACCGGTCGCAGGATCATCTCCTCGGCGGTCTCGTGGACGGCGAGTGTGGCGCGGAGCTTGTCGAACCACTGCTGCCTCTCATCTCCCCGCGTTTTCTTCACGTTCGAGAACAGGTCCCGGATGTGAGCGTGCTGCTGCAATAGGATGCGTACGACATTGCCACCCGGCAGGTCGTCTGCTTGTTGACGTTCGGTTTTCGCGTCGCCCATGGCTCTCCACCCGCTCACGTAGCGTCGGTCCTTTTCTCGAGCCCACCCAATGGAGCACCTGACCGCAACGAGCTGCCCCAAAAGAAACGCCTACTTGCCGGGCCTCCTCTGCTGAGATCAGGCTGAATAAGCAGGAGCACGTTCAGCCTGCTGATCAGCCCTACGACCAGTACCCCGTCCGCAGTCGCAGGCGGCGATTGACGAGCGCGCCCATGACACGGCGCCGACTGGTCAGCGTCACCAGCGGAATCAGCGCGAACGGTATCCCGAAGGAAAGCGCCACCTGGCTCAGTACACAAAGCGTGACCAGGATTGTCCAATTCACTCACGTCCCTGACCGCGCACGAATCATCCAGGGGCACGCGAGGATCGAGAAGAATGCCCGCGACTGCCGCGCCCGCTGGGCGCAGCCATCACGCACTCTGCTCTTCGTCTTCCTCCCCTTCCTCGTCCTCCTCCTCATCGCCCTCTTCGTCTTCCTCCCCTTCCTCGTCCTCCTCCTCGCTCTCTTCGTCCTCGGGGTACTCGCCTTCCTCTTCCTCTGCGCTCTCTTCGCCTTCGTCGCCTTCTTCGCTCTCTTCGTCCTCGGGGTACTCGTCTTCCTCGTCGTACTCGTCAGGCTCCTCCGAGCCTTCCTCCTCTTCGGCGGCCTGTTCCTCTTCCTCGATGGCTTCCTCGTGGGTACGGACCACCTCACCGTCGCGAATCTCGCCGCGCCAGCCGTCCGCTTCCTCGTCGGTAAGGGTCACGTAACGCTGGAAGTGCTTGAAGTCCAGACGCAGACGCCGTCCTTGGGCGCGCCAAATGTTTCCGGTCTTCTCAAAGAGGCCGGACGGGTAGTACTCCACCACGAGCACAATCCGAGTGAGGCTGGGCGCCAGTTCGTGGAAGCTGACACAGCCCCGCGTGGTGCCCTTGGCGCCCTCCGAGGTCCACACGATGCGTTCGTCCGGCACCTGTTCCTGCGTAGTGGCCTTCCATCCGCGTGTCGACGGGCCCACCTTGACCTTCCAGTCGCTGTCCTCCTCCTTGCCCCGTGACGCACTGCGGACGCCCTTGGTGAAACTGCTGAACTTCTCGTACTGAGTCCAGTGGTCGTAGGCGAAACGCAGCGGCACACCCACGTCCAGCACTTCGATGATGTTCATGACCTTGGACGTGCCGGACTTGCGGCCCTTGCCACCTCCGCCACCGAATACCCCCTTGACCTTGTCGACGACGTTGTCCTTGATACTTTTCGCCTTCTCGCCGATCAGAGCCTTGGCCGGTGAATCGCCTTGCAACATCCGGAGACCTGCCTTGGGGAGCACGCCGCCGTTCTCCGCCACACCCGTGAGTCCACTGGTGATGTCACCCAGTTTGTCGCCGGCCTTGTCGGCAAGGTGCTCCACCTGGGCGCCCAGGAAGCCCTTGAACGCACCGCGCAGCTGGTCAAGTCCCGAGCCCTGCTCGCTTCCAGTGTCAGGTGCCTTGTCGGCCATGGATCTACCTCCGCCGCCGCCGTGGGGATGCCTTATCTGCCGTCGTCTTCTTCGCTGCGGTCTTCTTCGGCGGAGCCGTGGACTTCCTCGCCGGTGATGTCGTCTTCGCCGCCGTCTTCTTCGCAGGAGCCGCCGTCTTCCTTGCCGCCGTCTTCCTTGCCGCCGTCTTCTTCGCAGGAGCCGCCGTCTTCCTTGCCGCCGTCTTCCTCGCCGCCGTCTTCCTCGTAGGAGCCGCGGTCTTCGCCGTCGTCTTCTTCGCGGGAGCCGCGGTCTTCGCCGTCGTCTTCTTCGCGGGAGCCGCCGTCTTCTTCGCCGTCGTCTTCTTCGCGGGAGCCGCGGTCTTCGCCGTCGTCTTCTTCGCGGGAGCCGCCGTCTTCTTCGCCGCCGTCTTCTTCGCGGGAGCCGCGGTCTTCGCCGCCGTCTTCCTCGCCGGAGCCGCCGTCTTCTTCGCCGCCGTCTTCCTCGCCGGAGCCGCCGTCTTCTTCGCGGGAGCCGTCTTCTTGGCCGCAACCTTCTTCGCGGGAGCCGCCGTCGCAGTTGCCTTGCGGACAGCAGCCTTCTCGGGACGGGGCTCACGTCCGCGACCGCGCCGGGCACCCCCATCATGGTCCTCGTCCAGCTTCCGGGCTGCACGGCGACGCCGGGGCGCGGGCTTTCCCGGCTCTTCCTCCTCTTCCGGCGCCTGCACGTCCTCCGGCTCTTCCGGCTCCTGCACGTCCTCCGGCTCTTCTTCCTCCTCCCCCGGCTCCTCTTCGGGTCGTTCTTCCCCGTCTGCTACGTGCTCGTCCTCCGGCTCTTCCTCCTCCTCTTCGGGCTCTTCCTCTTCGGGCTCTTCCTCTTCCTCGTACTCGCCCTCGGGCTCTTCCTCCTCCTCTTCGGGCTCTTCCTCTTCCTCGTACTCGCCCTCGGGCTCTTCCTCCTCCTCTTCGGGCTCTTCCTCTTCCTCGTACTCGCCCTCCGGCTCTTCCTCCTCCTCTTCGGGCTCTTCCTCTTCGGGCTCTTCCTCTTCCTCCCCCGGCTCCTCCTCAGGTCGTCCCCTCTCGTCTGCTGCGTGCTCGTCCTCGGGTTCCTCCCCCTCCTCCTCCTCTTCGGGCTCTTCCTCCTCCGGCTCCTCCTCTTCCTCGTACTCGCCCTCCGGCTCTTCCTCCTCCCCCGGCTCCTCCTTGCCCTTGCCTATGCGCTCCGTGCGCTGGTGCAAGGAGTTGGCCAGATCGGCGAGTTTGCGGTCCGCCACCGCGCTCAGCGCCTTGCGCCCTGCATCGAGGGCCTGTCCGCGGAGCTGCTCGTTCAGGTCGGCGAACTGGGGAAGCCCGCGCAACCTCTTGACTCCCTCCGTCAGCAGCTGTTGTGGTTCCAGTCCGAACCGTCGGCCTGCCAGGTAGGTCGCCATCCCGAAGGCGACCCGCCCCTTCTTCGTCCGGCCCAGGACATACCCGCCGAGAACCGCGGCACCAATTGCGATCTTGGGTACATCAGCCATCAGATTTCCCTTCGAAAGGGCTGCCGAGCAGATGCGCCGGCTGGCGCCCGCCGCCCCGAAAATGTGGGGCTCGCTCGCAAGGGCGAAGCGTCTGAATGGGGTAGCGGGCAGTCGCCTGGCTGGTAGTTCCGCTCTTTCAAGTCTGGGCGGTGACGTCAGCGGGCGCATTCGGGGGAGTAGAACGAGAAGGGGCCGCAGGGGCCGCCGCAGCCCCTCGGCGGTGCCGAGGCGACTACGCCGCATGATCGACGCAGGCCGTCCTCGGTCCGTGTCGGTGCGCCGGCCTCATGCACTGGCGTACGGGGGGCTCTTAGCATGGAAGCATGTGTGACGCCCAGCGGCTCCAGAGGCAGCCGGACTTCACGGCCCGCGGCAGGTCCACCAGCGAAGCTTCCGGTCACACTGCGGAGGGAACTCACGAACACGCGAACGGCCTCTCCAAGGCAGCCCGATGCGGAGCTGCAGGAGCCGCCCACCAGGTCGGCAACATGGTGGAGGCGGTCGCCGAGGCGATGGAGCCGCTGAAACCGAGACTCCGCGGCTGGCTGCACGCCGGAATGTTCCCCGCCTCGCTGATCGCCGGCATCACACTCATCTGCCTCGCACGCACACCCCAGACGGCTCTCGCCTGCGGAATCTACTCCGCCTCCGCGTGGCTGCTGTTCGGCACCAGCGCGGTCTACCATCGCGGCACCTGAGGCCCCCGCGGGGAGGCTGTGCTGCGGCGGCTGGACCACGCGAACATCTTCGTGATCATCGCGGGCACCTACACGCCGCTGACCGTGCTCCTGATTCCCCAGCACAGGCGAGCCGTGCTGCTGGGGCTGGTATGGACCGGCGCCCTGGCCGGAGTCGCCTTCCGGGCGCTATGGGTAGGGGCTCCCCGCTGGCTGTACACCCCTTGCTACCTTGCCCTGGGCTGGTCCGCCGTGTTTCTGCTGCCGGACTTCATGCACGTTGGCGGAGTGGCCGTGGTGACGCTGATCGTTGTCGGCGGAGTTCTCTACACCGCGGGCGCCGTGGTGTACGGAACGAAACGACCCGACCCCTCTCCGCGCTGGTTCGGATTCCACGAGGTGTTCCACACCTTCACCCTGGCCGCTTTCACGACCCACTACGCGGCGATCGCACTGGCCACCGTCTCGCGTCGGGCGGTCAGCAGCGCCCGGCAGACCGATGCCCCTGGGTCCGCCCCCGGGTCGTCCGTCCCGAGGCGAGCGGTAGGTCCCGCCGCTCCTGGCGCCTTCCGCCGCGCCGCACCACGAGTGCGCCAGCAGTTGTGTGAATGGTTCGTCTTCGAGTCTGGAATGCCAGCGTCCCTGGTGGCTAACGTTGTCTTAAGGCCATTTCTCTGATGACGGTCGGCAATCACTCCGGCACTGCCTGATCTATCGGAGGCAGCCGTGGCGGCACGGAAAGGTTTGCGGCAGGGCACCGCGTTCCCGGGCGGTTCGCGGCCGGACGGCCTGCCTGAGGCACTGTCCGATCGGCGGCGGCTGGCAGCGGTGGAGGCGACCGGATTGCTGGACACCGGCCCGGAGGCCGCTTTCGACGACTTGACCCAGCTCGCGACGTCGGTGACGGGCTGTGGCCGGGCCCTGATCACACTGGTCGACGACCGCCGGTCATTTTGGAAGTCGTGTGCCGGGGTGGACGCCGGGGAGGTGGCCGAGCGGCAGGATCCGGTCGAGGAGAGTCTCTCCTCCATCCTGGTCGGCATGGACGGGGAGCCGTTCGTAGTTGAGGACGCCGCTGCTGACCCCCGCACGAGCGGCCATCCCGCGGTCAAGCGGATGAAGATCGGAGCCTGGGCGGGGTACCCGATCCTCGCGCCTGGCGGGGAAGTGCTCGGCGGCATGTGTGTGATCGACGAGAATCCGCGCGTTTGGCGACCTGAGGAACTCACCGCATTGGCAACGATCGGCCGCGCCGTGAGCAATGAGATCAACCTGCGCACCTCGCTGACAACCGCCCAGGACGCCCTGGAGACCTCCAGCGCCCTGGCCCGCAGCCTCCAGGACAGCCTGCTGCCCCCACACCTGCAGAAGGTCCCCGGCCTGGAGACGGCCGCCTCCTATCTGCCCGCCGCCGGCGGCAGCACCGTGGTCGGCGACTTCTACGACCTGTTTCACGCCAAAGAACCGTGGTGGTGCACCGTGATGGGCGATGTCTGCGGCAACGGCACCGAAGCGGCCAAGGTCACCGCCCTGGCCCGCTACACCCTGCGTGCCGAGGCCACCCAGCACCTGTCACCCGCCACCATCCTCGACCATCTGAACTCCGCCCTCATAGAGCAGCGCCAGGGAGAGCGGTTCCTGACCGCCGTCTACGCCACCTTCCGCACCACACCCGCGGGAATCGCGGGGCGTCTGTGCACCGCGGGACACCCCCCGGCCCTGATCCGGCGCGCCGACGGCCGCGTTCAGGAAGTCGGGTGGTCCGGAAGCCTGCTGGGCATCCTCGCCAACGTCAGGCTCACCGACGTCCCGTTCCGGCTCGCTCCCGGCGACGCCCTGCTGCTCTACACCGACGGCGCCACCGAGGCCCGGGCCCGCCGCACCGCATCCTCTGGCGCCCGGCCGCAGTTCGGCGAAGAGGCTTTGACCGCCGCGTTCGCCGGCTGCCGGGGAATGGATGCGCAGGCCATCGTCACCCACCTCTGTGACCTCATCGCCGAGCACACCGGCGACTGGGCCAGCGACGACACCGCCCTCCTCGCCCTGCGCGTCCCCCCGCGCCCCTGACCGGGCGGATACACCGGGCGTCTTGCCGCCTGCGCTCGATGACAGCGCCCTCCTCGATGCGGCGAGCTTTGTGCCTACCTCAAGTCCGTCATCCGGTGCGCTTGCATACACACCCCAGGGAGCCGTGACATAGCGCCTGCAGACCATGGCGGGAGTGGCGTGATCCGTCAGCGTGACAGCCACGTCGAGCCGGGGGATGTGGGCGGCCGCCTGGCATCGGGCAGAACGCCTGTGCTTCTACGGCCACGACGTCGCTCGCGGCGCGACCCCGCAGTTCGACACCGTCAGGCCTGTTCCGCCCAGGTGCGCTGAACCGGGACGTTGGCAACGGAACTACGCCAGCGACGAGCATTCAGGCGATCGCCGCCCTTCTCGCGACCCTCCCCCCAGAGGCTCAGGACGAGGTGCTGCGCAGGGTCGGACGAAGCGCCGACATCCAGACAGAGGGGGTGGAGTGCCTAGGGCGATATAGCGTAAGGGTGACGCTGGTCACGAAATGGCTACAGATCGCAGCAACGCGCGTAGTAACGCGTAGTAGCCACGAAGAATGCCCCAAAGCTTGACAGCGAAACGTTCTTCAACTGAATGAGGGGCAAACGTCGCAGATCTCCTGCTCGCCGGGGTCCTCGGCGCAGTCATACTCGCCGTCGTACTACTACTGAGATTCGCCGCGTGATGTCGCCCGGCACCTCGCCTTGAGCTGCAACGACGGCCAACGCACGTGCGACATCCCGCCGAGATCATCAGTAACCCGGACCGTCCAGCGAAACAGGCAGCTGATCCAGCAGCTACGCGCGGAGGTGGCTGCACAAAAGATCGCAGCCATGACCAGCCAGGCCGCCAGCCCCCGAAAAGGAAGAGACCCAGACATGTGTCTGGGCCTCTTCCATACCGACAGCCGATCACCGGCCTGGACCTGGGGCAGTAAGTATGGCCACGTGCCAAGCCCGCTGGCCAGGTAACCCCGTTGTCGGCCGCCCAACCACTCCCGGGCGAGCCGTGCACTTCGAGCGAGCATCGAGCGAGCAAACGATCTTCAAAGAGGGTGCCCCCGGATTCCTGGAGCAGCAGGTGCCACATCCTCCCAGGTCCGAGGGCTGCGACCTCGCCACGCCTTGCAGGGGCGACAGGATTTGAACCTGCGGCATGCGGGTTTGGAGTCCGCTGCTCTGGCCGGGCTGAGCTACACCCCTTCGGTGGCTTCACCTTGGCACGTGAGGCGGTGGTGGGGCCACGTGTTTTCCTGGGAGTGACGTCGAGTGCGCGGCTGTGGCTGCCGCGGCGCGCGGCTCGGTGCGAGCCGCGACGTCGGGTCGAGGCGACGGCCCCGCCGGCGCGGGGCGCCGCCCACCAGGATGCCGCAGGACCCCGCGCCTGACCGTGTGGCGGGTTCGAGCAGAACCGCCGCGCTCCCCCCGGGGATCGTCCACGCAGCGATCACCTGGTCGCCCCGTCCTACGGCTGGAAGTACTCCGACATCAGCCGGCTGACCCACTCCGGCTGCCTGACGTCCAGCGGGCGGAACTCCTCCATCGTCGGCTTCAGGTCGATGACCGGGGTGCCCGAGACCGCGTCGAGGCCCACCACCGTCAGTTCGCGGCCGCGGACGGATTCGATGGCGCAGGACGTCACCCCGATGCGGTTCGGCCTGCGGGGGCCGCGGCCGGCGAAGACACCGACGGGAGGGAGGTCGGAACGGCCGCGGTAGGGGCGGGGTTCGCGGTGGTCGTCGTGCTCCGGGAACCGGTCGAAGACGAAGAGGACCTCCACATGGGAGAAGCCCTCCAGTCCCTGGAGGCAGGCGTCGCCGAAGCGCTCGTCGACGGTGATCGTGCTGCGGACGGCACCCCAGTTGTCCGTCTGCTGCACGTCCGTCCTGTCGTTCCGGACCGTACCTATCGCTGTGATCTCGAAACTCGGCATGGCCAGAGGCTATCCCCGCCGCGCCCGCGCGGAGGCACTCGACACCGTCGGCGCAGCGGGTGGCGGCGTGGTGAGGACGTGGAAGGTGAAGTCCTCGCGTGCCTTCGCGTCGACGGCCATCGGCAGGCGCAGCCGCCCGGACGCGGCCATGCCCCGCACGGCGGACCGGCTCAGGCCGAACCCGGTCATCAGCAGCTTCTCGACCCGCACGGGCGCGGGAAGTTCGAATCTGACGAAGACGTCGAGCGGCAGGGGCCGCTCGGGGTCCGGCCGGTGGAACGGCATGTCGGTCTCCAGCTCCCATGTGCCGCTCCAGTCGAGCCGGTACGAGGCCCTGCCCGCCGACGCACCGTCCATGGCCAGTCGCCGCACCATGGCCGGATCGTTGTTCTCGAACATCAGCAGCCGCTCCCTCTCCAGCGCCTGCACATGGACGCGCTCATGGACGGGGATCTTCGACGTGCGGCCGCACAGCGCGCAGCCGATCAGCAGCCAGACGTCGAGGACTTTGCCGCTCGCGTTCACGCGGATCTTCCCGGTGGGACGGTGACGTGTGGACCTGCACGAGACGCAGGCTCTGACGATGGCGGGCAGACCCAGCTCACGGATCACCCACAGTGCCTTGCGGTCGACGTCGGTTCCGCCGCCGTCGGCGGGCAGACGGGTGCCAAGGGAACGGTTCATGGTTTCGGCGAGCTCCAGGGCTTGCGCGGGAGGCAGCACGCATCGCCGAACGGCGCCGTGGGATGCCTTCCCGGAATCAGTGGCGTACGGCCGGCGCCGCTGAGCGGGGCACACCGGCCGGCGCGACGTGGCGGAGCACGTCGCGTGAAGGAAGCTCGCGGCCCGCGCCGGTCACACGGTGCGGGCTTCGAGCGGTACGGCGGAGCGGGACGGGGATTGACTCGAACCCGTCCTCGTTCCGCACAGGCGCCACTGGTCACAGATCCATGCCGCAGATGATGTGCAACCGAAGGGTGGTCGGGCAACAGGTTTTCCGGCAGTCCGGAGGGCCGGGTACCTCAAGCCCCTTTGGGGCGGGCCCTCTTGTGGGGCGAGGCGGCGGCGCCTACCGTCCCAGCCTGTCGACTCGACGCATCAGGACGCCGCTTGCGGTCGCCCGGCTGACAGGGGAGAGGCCATGAGGACGATCGACTACGACAAGGAGCAGTACCGGGACTACGCGCGCGGCCGCGCGCTCTCTGAGCGCCAACTGCGGGTGTGGCTCGACGCCTTCGCATCGGTACTGCCCGGACGGCGGCCGCTGGCAGGGCTGGACGTCGGCTCGGGGACCGGCAGGTTCACCCCCGCGCTGGCACGGGAGTTCGGGCCGGTCGTCGGCGTCGAGCCGTCGGTCCGGATGCGTGAGGTCGCGCTGGCGCGGTCCGGGCACCCGGGGGTGCGGTATCTGGCGGGCGGCGCCGAGGAGATGCCGGTGCCCGCCGACAGCGCCGACTACGCTCTGCTGTTCCTCTCCTGGCACCACGTCCAGGACAAGCCCCGGGCGGCCCGGGAGCTGGCCAGGGTGCTCAGGCCCGGCGGGCGGCTGCTGCTGCGCGCGAATTTCCGGGACCACCATCCCCGTCCGTGGTGGCTGGAGCACTTTCCCCGGGGATACGAGGTGGACGCCTCGATCTTCCAGCCGCTGCACGAGGTCATCGCGATGTTCACGTCGGCCGGCTGGAAGGTCGTGGACTACGGCACGGTCACCGAGCCGTCCCCGGGAACCCTCGGCGACATGCTGGAACGGCTGCGCCTGCGCACCCTCTCCTTCTTCGCGCAGCTCGGCCCCGAGGAGGTGGAGGCCGGCTTCCACCGCCTGGAGCAGGTCGTCGCCGCGGATCCCGACGCGCCGGCGCCCGTGTTCGCCGAGCCGCTGCTCACGTTCGAACTGCGCTGACGAGGGACTCCGGGGAGCCAGGAGACGCCGAGCCTCTGGCGCAGGTCAGGGGGCAGGCCGGTCAGCCCCGGGACGATCAGGCGAAGCTCCCGGCCGCGTTCGGGAGACGCGTCCGGCCGTGCTCCGGCCGTGCCTCGGGCGGGCCGGCCGCGTGCGGGGGCGGGGTGGGCGTCGGCTGCGTAGGGTGGGTGGCGCCGGGAACGGCCGGGCCGACGGGAGGCTGGGATGAGCGCACAGGGCACGGACGCGTACACCGACGGCAACGCGCTGGCCGGACCGCTGCGGGAGATCTTCGCGGTGGACATGACGGCCGCCGAGGGGCGCTGCGTGGGCTGCGGGCTCACCGGGCCGGTCGCCTTGCTGCGCGTGTACGACCACGCTCCCGGTCTGGTGGCGCGCTGTCCCGGCTGCGACGCCGTGGTCATGCGGCTGGTCCGTGGGCCGGCCGCCGCGTGGCTCGATCTGCGGGGCTCGGTGAGCATGCGCATCCCGTTGCCGGAGTGACGTCTTCGGCCGGTTCCCGGAGCGGCCGACCGCCGCACGTGTCTTGGCCCTTCGCGCCGTGTGCCCGACACTGTGCCGATGACGACGCGAGCGGAGTGGGAGCCCTGCTGGACCGGCTGGCCGTGGACGAGCTGATCAGCGGCTACGGGGCGGCCGTCCACCACGGCGACTGGACGTCGTACGTCGCGCTCCTCACCCCGGACTGCCGAGCCGACTACACCTCCGCGGGCGGTGTCGCCGGTCCCGCCACCGAGGTCGCCGACTGGCTCGCCTCGACGATGCGGCTGTTCCCGGTGCGCCAGCACCTGATCGTCAACCGCCGGATCGCCCTCGAGCCGCCCTCGGCCGTGGCGCGGGCCGACTACGTCAACCCCATGCGGCTGGACGACCCGGGGACGAAGGCGACGGCCCCCGACTTCGTGTGCGGCGGCCGTTACACGTTCGGCCTGCGGCACACCGGAGCGGGCTGGCGTATCCAGGAGGTGCTGGTCCGGGAGAAGTGGCGCTCCTGAGGCGTAGGGACCGCACGGGCGGGCACAGCCAAGGGCGCGGGTCTATCGAGGAGTAATGGCTGTGACACGACGCCTGGGGCAGTGGGGGTCGTGGCGGCCCAGGCAGCTGCTGGTGGCCGCCGTCATCATGCTGGTCCCGGTGGTCACCGCCGTCGACATCATGGCACCGCCCGACGTCCACCTGGGGCCGTTCCAGGTCGCCGCCCCCCGCGATCACCGCTTCGTTCGCCGGGGTCAGGACGACGGCGTTCGTCGGCGGGGTCGCGGTGGCCGCGCAGATCCTCGTGGCGGGGGTTCGCACGACGCCCCTGCACCTCAACCACTCGGCGCGGATCGCCACACCGCCGCCGCCTCCCGGGCGGGCGGCGCCGCCGAGTTGACCGGCACGGCACGGCGCTCGATGGCATCGCGGGGGGCGCTCGGGGTATCCGGTCTGTGACACGGGGGGACCATGACCGGAACAGACGCAGGAGGAGGGGGTAGTCCGTGGCTCGATCGGCGGTGCGCGGGCGTACGTCGGAAGGATCGGGAGAGGGTCGGCGGTCGCCGCTGGCCGCACTTGCCCGGTGGACGGCGATGGCGCTGGCGTTCGTGGCGATGGTCGCGTTCGGGGCGGTGCTGGCCCGCGCGACACTGGCGCCGTCGTACGCCTCGGAGGGGCTCGCGCACGCGAATCTGCAGCCGGGTGCCTCACTGCGGCAGTACTACGAGCGGTACACGGTGGCGGGCGCCGTGCGCCAGGTCGGCGGGAACCTGCTGCTGGGCATGCCCTTCGGCGTGCTGCTCCCGGTGCTGGCGCCCAGGGCGCGCGGGGCGCTGCGCGTGGTGGTGACGACCGGCCTGGTGATGGTCCTGGTGGAACTGGCGCAGGGGGCGGTGGTACAGGGCCGCGCCTTCGACGTCGATGACGTGATCATGAACACCGCCGGTGCCCTGCTGGGCTACCTGCTCTTCGGGCGCCGCCTCGGCCGGGCGGTGCACGACGTCCGCCCGGCGGCTCCCGCCGAGGACCCGGCCCCGGCGGCGAAGCCCGCCGACGGCACCAGGACGTCGAGGTTCACGAAGGCCTTCCGGCGTAGCGGAAGCGGTGCGGCCGGGAAGACCGGCACGGCGGGGAAGACCCCGAGGACCGCGGGAAGCGGGAAGGGGGCCGGGAAGGGCACCGGGAAGGGGGTCAAGGCCGCGGAGCCCGCCCCTCGCGGGCCGTTCCCGTCCTTCGGAACGGTCCGCCGCAAGGCCGCCCGGCGCTCCTGAGCGGCGCCCGGCCCCCTGTCGCTCCGCCGCTGGTACGTCCCTGACCAGCGGCGGAGCCGCATGGAGTTCGTCACATCGAGGCGGCAAAAGCTTTCCCCCGGGCACGACACTTTGTTACACAGAGTGGATTCATCCCCGATTGCCCCGGGAGCGGGCGACATGAACGACGACGACACCCCGGACCGCCTCCACGCGTTCGATCTGGACTTCACCGACCACGAGACCCGCCGCCGGGCCGAGGTCCTCGCCGCCCTCGGCGACGAATGGGACCCGGTGACCTCGCTCCGCGAGGAGGACGCGGCCTACCGGCTGCTCTACTCCGGCCTCGACGAGGAGCAGGAAGCGGTGTACCGCGCGCTCGTGGCCGCCGGTGTGCTGCCGCCCCGTGAGGCGACCGGGGAGGACGACGGTGCTGCTTCCGATTGATCCCACGGCCGACCCCGGCCGCCGGGCGTGGGTCCCCTGCCCGCGGTGTGCGGACCACCGGGAGTGCGCCACCTGCGCCGCGGGCCGCAACTGCCCCGACCACTGGCGGTACTTGCTGTCGAACAAGGGGCCTGTGCTGCATCTGCAGTGCCCCGGCTGCACCCACATGTGGGCCTGGGACTCCGGCTTCGGCGCGCACCACCGCGACCGCGCCTGAACGTCACGCCGGCCGGGCCGTCCCCGGCAGGCGACGGCCCGGCTGGTGTGCGAGGCTCGGGGGTGTGGGCTGCCCCCGTCCGCGGGGAGCAACCGCGGACCCCTCAGGGAGGCGATCATGGAAACCGATGCCCTGACGGTAGGCACCCTGCGAGAACTGCGCGCGACCAGGCCGTATCCGGCGGTGTCGCTGACCATGCCGACGCACCGGCGCCAACCGGACAACGCCCAGGACGCCGTACGGCTGCGCAATCTTCTCGCCGAGGCCGAGCGCCGGATCGAGCACGATCCCGAGGCGTCCCGCCGGGCCCGGATGGCCATCAAGACGCAGCTCAAGGCGGCCGCCGCCGAGGTCGATCTGCGCTACTCGCTGGACGGGCTCGTCATGTACGCCACGGAACGGGACCACCAGATCTGGACCCTGCCCCGGGCCGTCCCCGAGCGCGTGGTGCTCAGCGACAGCTTCCTCACCCGCAATCTGGTCGCCGCGAAGGCGAGGGCGCGCCCGTACTGGGTGCTCACGGTGGCGGCCGACCGGGCCACCCTGTGGGGCGGCAGCGGCCAGTCGCTGCACCCGCAGGGCGCGCAGGGCTTCCCCCTGGAGCCCGATCCCGTGCAGTGGGACCCCGAGCGTCAGGAGCAGGTCGGGGACCACCCGAGCACGTTCCGGGACGAGGAGACGCGGCGGTTCCTGCGGTCGGTGGACACCGCGCTCGCCGCGCTCCTGGCCACCGACGACCGGCCGCTGTACCTGGTCGGCCTGCCGGACGCGGTCGCCCTGCTCAAGGAGGTCGGCACCGCCGCCGACGCCGCGGTGGCCGTCGTCCTCAAGGGCGGCCTGGCGAACGGTCCCGCGCCGGCGCTGCTCCAGGAACTCGCACCGGCGCAGAAGGAGTTCGCGGAGCGGGAGGCGGAACGGATCGGCCGCAGGCTGGTGGACGCCCGCAGTCGCAGGATCTTCGCGGCCGGGCTGGACGAGGTGTGGGAGTCGGTGTGCGAGGGCCGTGCCGAACTCGTCGTGGTCGAGGAGGACTTCCAGCGCGCGGTGCGCCTGAGCGACGGTCACCTCACGCCGGTCGACGGTGACGCGCCGGAGGCGGGCGGCTTCGAGGAGGGCATCCGCGAGGACATCGTGGACGAGCTGGTGGAGACCGCACTCGACAAGGGCGCCGAGGTCCGCTTCGTGGCGCCGGACAGCCTCGTGGAGCACGACCGGATCGCGGCGGTGCTCCGCTACTGATCCACCCCGCCGCCCAGCCGCCGGGCCGCCCTCCGGTCGCTGCGAGCGCGGCCCCCGAGTACGTCACCCGGGTCCGCTGTCGGCGGCGGGCCCGGGTGACCTGCGCCGCGGCGGCGGCACGGGCGGGCGGAGTCAGGAGGCCTCGACGGCTGCCTTGATCCGCTGCCCGAACGCCGGGGCGTCCTTGCGCGCGGCGCTCAGCGCGAGTCCCACCAGGAGCTTCCCGAGACCGTGCCCTTCCAGGTGGTTGAAGATCCGCACCCGGGTGGTGGTCTCGGAGACCGGCTCCAGGTCGTAACCGCCCTCGGCGGTGACCAGGTTCTTCGACTGCTCGGTCCAGCGGATCCGGTTGGGCGCGTCGAACTCGGTGATCCGGAACTCCCGGTGGGACTTCATCCCGGCGTCCTTCACGATGCTGGTGAACACCGTGCCGAGCGCGGTCGGGGCGTCCGGCGTCCGCCGGATCTCCTGCACCCTGGGGCTGAACTTCGGGTCGTTGCGCCCGTCCGCGAGAAAGGCGAAGACCTCCGCCACGGGACGGCCGACCTCGACGACCGCCTCGAACTGACCACCCATGTCGCTCCTTGACGGCTCGATGGATCGCCGGGTCCGGCGACCCGGCCACGATAGAGCGCTTCGCCGCCCCGGGCACCCGGGCGCGTTCCGTATCTTCGCCGCGAGCGGTGAGCGCTGCGGCTCCCCCGCACGTATGGAAGGCCGGGCCCCTCTTCGGGACCCGCGGCAGCTCATGCCGGTGACCTGCAGGTACGTAAGCGGATATTGGGGGCACGGTGAGGCGCAAACGGCGTCAGGTGCAGCGCGCGCTGCGGCTCGTGGCCGTCGCGGGAGTCGTCTGCGGCGGAGTGATGATGTCGCAGGCCTTCGGGGCGGCCCCCGACGGCACTCAGCCCAGGAGCGGCAGCCGGGTGCTGGACGCACCGGACGGCGCGCGGGGCCCGACGGACGCGGCAGGCCTCGCCGGAGACCTGGCGGCGCGTCTCGGCGACGCCCGGACGGGTGGCAGCTGGGTGGACGACGAGGGCCGCCCGGTGGTCGCCGTGACCGACGAGGACACCGCGGCCGAGGTCGCCCGGGCGGGCGCCCGGGCGGAGGTCGTCCGCTACAGCATGCGTGACCTGCAGGACGCGGCCGGCGCGCTGCGCGAGGCCCCGCGCGTGCCCGGTACGGCCTGGTCGGTGGACCCGGTCTCCAACGAGGTCCTCGTGCTGGCCGACAGCACGGTCTCCGCGCAGGAGTGGGCACGGCTGCAGTCCGTAGCGGACGGCATCGGCGGGCAGGTGCGCATGGAACGCACCGAGGCCGCCTTCACGACCAGGACCGCGGGGGCGGCACCGATCCTGACCCGGGGCAGCCGCTGTTCGGCCGGCTTCAACGTCACCAACGGCACGACCGACTTCATCCTGACGGCCGGCCACTGCGGGCCTCCGGGCACCAGCTGGTTCGCCGACAACCAGGGGACCAGGCCCGTCGGCACCACCGTCTCGACCTCGTTCCCCGGCGGCGACTTCTCCCTCGTGCAGTACCAGAACGACGGCTCGGACCACAGCAGCGTCGTCGGGGTCGGCTCCGGCCGCGTGGTCCGCATCACGGGTGCGGCCGACCCGTTCGTGGGTCAGGAGGTCTTCCGCAGCGGCAGCACCTCGGGGCTGCACTCCGGTCAGGTCACCGGGCTAAACGCCACGGTCAACTACCCCGAGGGGGCGGTCAGCGGTCTCATACAGACCACCGTGTGCGCGGAGCCCGGTGACAGCGGCGGCCCCCTGTTCGCCCAGGGCCTCGCGCTCGGGATCACCTCGGGCGGCAGCGGCGACTGCAAGGCCGGAGGCATCACCTTCTTCCAGCCGGTGACCACGGCGATGGCGACGCTCGGTGTGAGCCTGCCGCGCGCCACGGACAGCGGTGACGCCGCGACGCCCGCCGCCGGAGGCGGGACGCCGGGTACGGCGCCGTCCGCCGCCGGTGCCCCCACCCGTGAGGCGGGCGGCGGCGCGGGGGGCGGTTCGGGCGGTTCCGGGACCGGCCAGGGCGGGCAGCAGGCGGCCCCGGGAGTGCCCGGCGCCCCGACGGCGCCGGGTGGCGCGCCGGTCTACCCGGGGACCGCGAGCGATGCGACACAGCTGGGCGCGATCGGCAGCGGCGGCGGCATCGGCCCCGGTCTCCTGATCGTCGCCGTCAGCTGCCTCGCGTTCCTGGCCACGCGGTGGATCCGCCCCGCCGCGGCCGCCGGGGGCCACGGCCCGGGAGGCTGGGACTGATCGGCCGTCGCGGGCGGGGCGGGGCGGGGGATCATGGAGCTATGACCGGTTCACCTCGCGCCCGCTCCTTCGACCGTGCCGCCGGGCGGTACGCCGCGAACCGCCCCTCCTACCCGCCCGCCCTCCTCGACGCCGTCGAGGAGCTGGCGGGGCGCCCCCTGAACGGTGCCCTGGTGGCCGACGTGGGCGCCGGGACGGGCATCGCCACCGCGCTGCTGCACGACCGCGGCGCCCGGGTCGTGGCCGTGGAGCCCGGTGACGGCATGGCCGCGGAGCTCCGCCGCAACCAGCCGGACGTCCCCCTGGTCCGCGGGGACGGCGACCGGCTGCCGCTGGCCTCCGGCGCCTTCGACTTCGTCACGTACGCCCAGGCGTGGCACTGGACGGATCCGCGGCGGTCGGTGCCGGAGGCCCTGCGGGTGCTGCGGCCGGGCGGCGCGTTCGCGCTGTGGCGCAACGACCCCGACACCTCGGTGCCGTGGATCGCCGCCGAGCAGGAGCGCCTGCGCGGCTTCTTCGACGTGCTGTCCCACCCCCGCGCGGGGCGCCTGCCGGACGGGCCGGGGTTCACCGAGCTCCGGGTGCCGTGGTCGCGGCGGGTGCCCGTCGAGGTGCACCTCGCGAACATCGGCACCCAGTCGGCGTTCCTGGTGATCGGCGAGGAGCGCTCCCGGGCCTTCCTCGCCGCCGAACGGGAACACCTGGCAGGGCACTTCCCCGACGGCATGGTGGACGAGCACTACGTCGTGAACCTGGTCCTCGCGATCCGCTGACGCGCGGCGGCGCCGCACACCGGGTGCTCTGGTGGCCGCGGCGGGGCGGCACGCCTAGCGTGGGCGGAGTGGCACAGGAACCGAGGGAGCACGCATGAAGAGCGCAGATCTCCTCGCCGACGCCTTCGGCAGGATCCAGGAGGCCGTGCACGAGGCCGTCGAGGGCATCGCCCCGGAAGGCCTGCACGCGCGGCCCGACGAGGGGGCCAACTCGATCGCCTGGCTGATCTGGCACCTGACGCGCATTCAGGACGACCATGTGGCCGCCGTCGCGGGCACCGAGCAGCTGTGGACCGCCGACGGCTGGGCCGACCGCTTCGGCCTGCCCTTCGCGCCGTACGACACCGGGTACGGCCACCGCCCCAAGGACGTCGCCGCGCTGCGCGTCGAGTCGGGCGAGCTGCTGACCGGCTATCACGACGCCGTGTGCGAGCGCACCCTGGGCTATCTGTCGACGCTGCACGAGACGGACTTCCCACGCGTCGTCGACACCAGCTGGGATCCGCCGGTGACGCTGGCGGTGCGGCTGGTCAGCGTCGTCTCGGACGATCTGCAGCACGCCGGGCAGGCCGCGTTCCTGCGCGGCTGCGTCGAGCGCGGCGCGCTCTGACCACGGTCACGCGCCCGGTCAGGCCTCGGCGCGCTCGTACTGGAGCAGTACGACCCCGTTGCCGAACGTGCGGGTCCCGGTGCGCCGGAGGGCGGTGAGGGTGTCGGCGTCCGGGAAGGGCGTCCTGCCCCGGCCCAGCAGGACGGGCTGGACGTAGATCCGGAACTCGTCGACCAGGCCCAGCCGCAGGAAGGAGGCGGCGAGGCCGGCCCCGCCGAGCGCCAGGTCGCCGGGCCGCGCCTTGAGCTCCCGGACCTCCTCGGCGACGACGTCGCGCACGATCGTGGTGTTCCAGTCGGCCCGCTCCAGCGTCCGCGCGTACACGTACTTCGGCATGTCGCGCCAGATCCCGGCCAACTCGGCGACGGCGGGACTGCTCTGCGGGTCGGCGTCGGCCGTCGGCCGTCGGCCAGTAGGCGGCCATGAGTTCATGGCTGACGCGGCCGGTGAGGAAGCCGCCCATCACCTTCAGCCGCTCGTTCATGTGGAGGTGCAGCTCCTCGTCCACGAGGTGCCAGTCGATCTCGCGGTCGGGTCCCTCGAAGTCGCCGTCGAGGGACACCGACATCTGCAAGACGATCTTTCGCGCGGCGGTCCTCACCCTGGGTCGCCCGGGTTGTCCACGACCCGTCGGACGATACCCGCCCCGGGCCCGCCGGCGAAGCCGGTCAGGGGCGCGCGCCGGCGGTGCCGGAGGTCCCCGCCGGTTCCTCGACGGCGCTGAGCGGGGCTGCCAGGGACTCCAGGCTGCGCCGCTCGGCGCGGACACCGATGGCCGCCTCGACCAGCCCCGCCAGCGTCATCAGGGTCGCGCCGAGGCAGAAGGCGAGGGTGGTGTCGCCGGGCTCGCCGCTGCTCACCAGGCTGTTGAAGAGCAGGGGGCCGGTGATGCCGCCGATGGCGGTGCCGACGGCGTAGAAGAAGGCGATGCACAGCGCCCGGGTCTCCAGCGGGAAGATCTCGCTGACCGTCAGATAGGCGGCGCTGGCGCCCGCGGAGGCGAAGAACAGCACCGCGGTCCAGCAGGCCGTCATCGTCACCGCGCTCAGGGCGCCCTGCTGGAACAGGTAGGCGGTGCCGAACAGGAGCAGGCCGGAGCCCACGTAACTGCCGGTGATCATCGGCTTGCGGCCCACGGAGTCGAAGAGGTGGCCCAGCAGCAGCGGGCCGAGGAAGTTGCCGACCGCGATGACGGCGAAGTAGTAGCCGGTGTCGCCGTTCGGCACGTCGAAGAAGGTGGTGAGGATGACGGCGTAGCCGAAGGTGACGGAGTTGTAGAGGAAGGCCTGGCCGGAGAAGAGTGCGAGGCCGAGCAGGGTGCGGCGCGGGTACGAGCGGGTGACGGTGCGGGCGATGGTGAGGAAGCCCAGTTCGCCGCGGGGGCGGATGAGGATGCTCTCGCCCGGCTCCGGCAGGGGCTTGCCGCTCTCCTCGGCGACCGTGCGCTCCACGTCCGCGACCAGGCGTTCGGCCTCCTCGGCCCGGCCGTGGGTGAACAACCAGCGCGGACTCTCCGGCACATGGCGGCGCACCAGCAGGATGACCAGCCCCAGGACGACGCCGATGCCGAAGGCGAGCCGCCAGCCGACGCCGGTGGCGAACAGCGAGGTGTCCAGCAGGGCGATGGACGCGAACGCGCCCACGGCGGCGCCGATCCAGAAGCTGCCGTTGATGATCAGGTCGATCCGGCCGCGCACCCGGGCCGGGATCAGTTCGTCGATCGCCGAGTTGATGGCCGCGTACTCGCCGCCGATGCCGAACCCGGTGAAGAAGCGGCACAGGATGAAGAACCAGGCGGTCCACGACACCGCGGTGACGGCCGTGGCCGCGAGGTAGACGGCCAGGGTCACCATGAACAGCTTCTTGCGGCCGAGCCGGTCGGTCAGCCTGCCGAAGAACAGCGCGCCCAGGCACGCCCCCGCGACGTACACGGCGGCCGCCAGCGTGGTGACCTGGGCGGTGCTGATGTCGATGCCGCTGCCCTGCTCGGCGAGCCGGCCCGCCATGTTGCCGACGATGGTGACCTCGAGGCCGTCGAGGATCCACACCGTGCCGAGACCGATCACGATGCGCCAGTGCCAGCGGCTCCACGGCAGCCGGTCCAGGCGGGCCGGGACGTCGGTCCGCAATGCTCCCGGCGGGTCGGCGTGAGCCGTCGACGCTGACATGGTCACCTCCGTGAACGATCCGTTCTGTCCGGAAGCGCGCCTTCCCCCGAGGGGTGCGTTCATGCTGCGGGCCGTCGGGCCGGTCAGCCGTAGAAGTTGCGCTCCCAGCGGTGCCGGGCCAGAACGGCGAGTTGTTCCGGCGTCAGGGGACGTCCGTCGCTGAGCGCGGTGTTCCGCTCGACGTTGCGCACCGACCGCATGCCGGGGATGACGGTGGAGACCGCGGGGGCGCTCAGCACGAACCGCAGGGCGGTCTCGGCCATGTCGTCCCGGTCGATGCCGAGGTCGGCGACGACGGCGTCCACGTGCCGCTCCACCTGCGCGGGACGGTCGTCGCGGAAGTAGCGGTTGCGGAAGTCGCCTTCGGGGAAGGTGGTCCCGGCGGTGATCCGGCCGGTGAGGCCGCCCTCGTCGAGGGCGACCCGGACGATGACGCCGACGCCGTGTTCCTGGCAGGCGGGCAGCAGCGCGTCGGCGGGGGCCTGGTCGAACACGTTGTAGATCACCTGCACCGTGTCCACGAGCCCGCTGCGGACCAGGGCGAGGGCGTTGTCCGGCTCGTGGTCGTTGATGGACACGCCGAACAGCCTGATCTTGCCCTGCTTCTTGAGGTCGGCGACGGTCTCCGCCCAGTCCCCGCGGCCGACCCACTCGTCGCTCCAGACGTGGAACTGGAGTACGTCGAAGTGGTCGAGGCCGCTTGCCCGCAGGCTGGTGTCGAGGCTCTCGCGGATGTGGTCGCCGGGGAACGCCTCGGCGGGGTCGACACCGTCGGGCGCGGGCCACAGCCGGTTCCTCGGCGGCACTTTGGTGGCCACGAGGACCTCCTCGCCGGCGCGGGCGCGTTCGCGGACGACCTGTCCGACGATGCGCTCGCTCTCGCCGTAGCCGCGGGCTGTGTCGATGAGGTTCACCCCGAGGTCGACGGCCCGGTTCAGGGCGCGCAGGGACTCGTCCTCCGTCGCGCCCACCCACGCGGACTCGCCGATCCCCCAGGCTCCGTAGCCGATCTCCGACACCCGCAGCCCGCTGCGTCCCAGGTCCCGGTAGCGCACAGTCGTCCTCCACTCGTGCCGTCGTCCGCGGAGACGTCTCCGCAGCCACGACGATAGGCGACCGGCCCGCGCAGGGTCGTCAGGGTCCCGCACGGTCACGGCGGGCGGCGACCGCGACATACCCCAACACGTCCCGGCCCGCGACGCATTCGGCGATTCCGGGCCTTCGCCCACCGGCGGGTCCTAGCGTGGTCGGCCCGTAACGGATGACGGGGGGAGAACAGGGGGACCGCTGTGCCGAACCCGTCCGGCGGAGGACCGTCACGGCGCCGCATGATCGAGCCGACCCGCGTCATCCCCGCGCGGGAGGCGTCCGGGGGGCCGGACGAGCCGTGGGAGGACTCCCTCGGCCTCTTCCGCCCGGCCGGCGCTTCCGCCGGTTCCACCCCGCCCGGGGAGGGCGGCCCCGACACCCAGCCGCTGCCACGCACCGCACCGCCCGCCGCACGGCCCGCACCAGAGCGTACGGACCCCCGGGCCGGGGCGCGGAAGGGACAGCCGCCGCGGCGCTCCCCGCGTAGCACGCGCGCCCTGCGCGTCGCCGTGCTGACCGGTAGCGGCGGCGCCGCCGGATTCGCGCTCGCGCTCGCCCTGTTCGCCCCCGGCGTCCTCCACCTCCGCGCGCCGCAGGGCGCCGCCCCCGCCGGTCCCGGCGCGCCCACGGCCACGGCTCCCGGCTCCCCCGGCGCGGGTCTGATCGGCGGGGTGCTCCGCCGGGGCGACACCGGACCGGCCGTCAGCGAACTGCAGGCCCGGCTCCTGCGGATCCCGGACGTGTACGCGGGCGGCGCGGTCGACGGCCGCTTCGACGGGCGCCTCGCGGCGGCCGTCGCCCGCTTCCAGGTCTGGTACGGCGTCCGCGGCGACGAGAGCGGCGAGTACGGCGACGCCACGCGCCGCGACCTGGAGTCCCGCACCTCGCTCGCCGCGGGCTGAGCGCCGGCGGCCCGGCCGGGGGCGGCGCGCCGCGCGACAGGTGAGGAGACCGGACGCCTTATAGATTGGTGGGGTGGCCCTGCCCGAGCGGGGGGACGACGAGCAGCACGCCGTGCCGGCACCGCGGATCGACTACGCGGCGCTCTTCGCGGCGACGCCCAGCCCGTACCTGGTACTGGACGCGGCGCTCGTCATCGTGAGCGTCAACCGGGCGTACCTGGAGGCGACCCGGCGCACCCGGGACGACCTGATCGGGCAGTACATCTTCGACGCGTTCCCGGACAACCCCGCCGACCCGCTGGCCGACGGGGTGCTCAACCTCAGCGCGTCCCTGCGCCGGGTGCTGAGTTCCCGCGAGCCCGACACGATGGCGGCGCAGAGGTACGACATCCCGCTGGTGGCCGAGCCCGGGAGGTTCGAGGAGCGCTGGTGGAGCCCGATCAACACTCCCGTCCTCGGGCCGGACGGCACGGTGGCGTGGATCATCCACCGGGTCGAGGACGTGACGGCTTTCGTCCAGGCCCGCCGGCACCGGCACGGGCTGCAGGGCTCCGAGCTGAGCGCGCGGGAGCAGGCGATGGAGGCCGAGCTGTACGCGCGGGCCCGGGAACTGCAGCGCCTCAACGACCAGCTGCGCGAGGCCCACGCCCGCGAACGGAAGGTCGCCCTGACGCTGCAGGAGGCCATGCTGCACTCCCCGGACCTGGTCCAGCACGAGGACATCGCGGTGCGCTACCTGCCGGCGGCGGGCTCACTGAACGTGTGCGGCGACTGGTACGACGTGGTCAACCTCTCGGCGGGCTGCTACGCGGTCGCGGTCGGCGACGTCGTGGGCCACGGTCTGGAGGCCGCCAGCGTCATGGGGATGCTGCGCAGCGCGCTGAGCGCGGCGATGCGCACCGTCGACGGGCCCGCGAAGGCCCTGGAGGTCGTCGGCCAGTACGCCCGCTGCGTGGAGGGCGCCATGGCCACCACCGCCTTCAGCGCGCTGATCGACAAGGAGCGGCACACGATCAGCTACAGCAGCGCCGGGCATCCGCCGCCCGTGCTGCTGCACGGCGACGGCCGCTGCGAACTGCTGAACCGGGCGACCGACCCGCCCCTGGGGGCCCGTCCCGCCCACGTCCCCCGACCGCAGGCGGCTCTGTCGTACCGGCCGGGGGACACGCTGGTGCTCTACACCGACGGGCTGATCGAGCGCCGCCAGGAGGACATCTACACGGGCCTGGCCCGGTTGACCTCGGCGCTCGCCGAGAAGCCCGGGCTCGGCGCGGAGTCGCTCGCGGACACCCTGCTGAACCGGCTCGGCGTCACGGGCGGCGCGGCGGACGACATCGCGCTGGTCACCGTGCGCCTGTGAGGCGCGGGCCGGTCCGGGCGGCGCGGTGGCCGGGTGGTGCCGCCCGGCCTACGGTGATCTGAAGGGGTCCGGCGTGTCGTGGACCTGAGCAGCGAGGAGGCCGCGGGTGCCCGGTCGCGGTGGGCTGGAGTGGGTGCGGGCCCGTGATCCGGGTCTTCGCGCGGTGCGCCGTTCCGCTCGGGTGACGCTCGTGGCGTGCCTGAGTTTCTATGTGGCGCGCTACGGCTTCGGCGACCCGGTCGTCGCGATCTACGCCCTCTTCGGCACGGTCGCCTCCGGCGCCCTGTCGTACGTGCCGGGTACGCCGCGCGAGCGTGCCCGGACGCTGCTGGCCGCGCTGCCGGTGGCCGCGCTGCTGGTGGCCCTGGGCACGGCGCTGGCCGTGAGCGACTGGACGGCGGCGCTGGGGATGCTCGGGGTCGGCTTCGCGGTGACGTACGCGGGGGTGGGCGGGCCGAAACTGGTCGGGCTCGCGAACGGCCTGCAGTTGTTCTACATCCTGCCGTGCTTCCCGCCGTACCAGCCGGAGACTCTGGGGCTGCGCCTGTGCGGTCTGGTGGTCGGCGTGCTGCTGATGGCGGCGGCCGAACTGTGGTTGTGGCCGGATCCTTCGCCGGGCCGCTACCAGGACCGGCTCGCCCACGCGTGCGAGGCCGCGGCGGACGCTCTGCAGGCGCTGGCGCTGGAACCCCCGGTGGTGCGGGAGCGGTCGGAGGGCCTGCTGGAGACGGCGCAGCAACTGCGCATGAGCCATGTGCCGAAGGACGAGCGCCCGGTGTCCGCGGGGGCGCGCGACCGGGCGCTGTGCCAGGGTGCCGCGTACCTGCGGCACCTGCTGGCGCAGACCGGGCAGTTGGCGGACGACGCGGCGGAGCGCCCGCCGGCCCCGGACGCGGCCCGGTCGCGGATGCTGCTCGCCTCGGCCACCGCCTGCCACGGCGCCGCCCGGGCCCTGAGGGGCGAGGCGCCGGCGCCCCTGGTCGCCCCGTGCGCGGCCACCGCCGAGGCCTTCGAAGAGCACCGGGCCCGCCGGCCGGTGTCCGGGGCGGCCTCCGCGACGACGGTGCGGGACGGGGCGATCGCGCTCGACATCGCGTACACCGCGGCCTTCCTGGTCACATCCGTGCGGATCGCGCTCGGCGCGCCCGTGCGGTCCGAGGCGACGCGGCCCGCCGAGGGACCAGGACCGTTCTGGTACGCGGGGCAGTCGCCGATCACGCTGTACGGGCACCGGATGCGGGCCCATCTCACGCCGCGTTCGGTCTACTTCCAGAACGCCGTGCGCATCGCGCTGGCGCTGGCCGCGGCGCGGCTGATCGCGGGCGGGCTCGAACTGTCGCACGGCTTCTGGGCGCTGCTGACCACGCTGACCGTGATGCGCACCAGTGCCGCCGGCACCCGTACGACCGTGGTCCCCGCGGTGCGGGGCACGCTGGTCGGGGCCGGGGTGGCGGCGCTGCTGCTGGCGTTCGTGGGCGACCACCCCCTGGTGTACGCCGTCGCGATGCCACCGGTGTTCTTCCTGGCCTTCACCGCGGGGCCGCTGCTCGGACTCGGCTGGGGCCAGGCCTTCTTCACGGTCGCGGTGGCCACCGCCTTCACCCAGATCGCCCCCGCGGGTCCGGAACTCGCCGCGTTCCGGATCGCGGACGTGGTGACGGGCGTGCTGACCGGCACCCTCGTCGGGCTGCTGGCCTGGCCCCGGGGAGGCACGGGCGAGCTGGGGCGGGCCTGTTCGCGGCTGCTGGACCAGGGCACCCGGGCGGTCACCCAGATCACCGACTGCATCACCGGCACGGGGACGATGGGCGACGCGCTGCCGAGGGCCCGGCTCGCCCAGATGATCGCGGAGGCGAGCTACGCGCAGTTCGCGACCGAACGCGACGCCCCCGGGGCCGGGCCCGCCCTGCCGACGGACTTCCAGGCGATCATGCTGGCCGGGAACCGGGTCCTGACCATGGGGCAGACCCTGGTGGACCACTGCCCTCCGGGTGCGCTGGCGGCATGGCCGCTGAGCGCCGCGCACCTGCGGGACGCGGCGCACCATCTGCGGCTGACGACGCTGCCGCTGACGTACGACCTGCGCTCGGGGACCATGCGTCCGGCGCCCGACGAGTCCCCGCGGCGCAGCGTGCCCACGGACCGCACCGTCATCGCGGACGTCTGCGCGGCGTCGGGCGGCCGGGCACCGGACCCGCTGCTGTACTACGCCGTCGACGCCGCGATCTGGCTGGCCAGCCTGCAGCGGGTGGTCACCGCGGTCCGCCGGCCGGCGGAAGATGCGGTAGCAGCGCGGAGTTGACGACCGCGAGGATGACCGCGACGTCCTCGCGGGGCACCGCAGGCCACAGAACGGCCCGTGCGCGGCGGTACTTGGCGGCCAGCCGCAGCCGCTGCGCCTCGTCGAGGTGCGCGGCCCGGTCCGGATGGCTGTTGTGGGCGTTGTCGGCGATCTTGACCAGGGCCGCGTCGCGAGAGGCGGCGATCCGCCGCAGCTTGTCCTCGTAGGGCACGCCCGGCTGGTTGGTGACCTGCTCGACGATGCCGACGACACGCTCCGGGACGCCGGCGGCGCGCAGCCGGCCGGCGGTCCATGGGGTGTCCTCGATGACGTCGTGCAGGAGCCCGGCCATCTGCAGTTCCGGGCCGAAGGCGGCGACCCCCGCCGCGACCGCCCGGACGTGCTCGATGTAGGGCACGCCGATGCGGTCGGTCTGCCCCTCGTGCGCCAGGCGGGCCAGGGCCTCGGCGTCGGCCACGGTGTTCACCGTCATGGCCCCCATCCTCCGGGCACCGGGCGGGCCGGTCCAGCCTCAGTCGAGCGCGGCGAGCAGGCGCCCGGCCAGCGGGCCGGACGACGCCGGGTTCTGACCGGTGATCAGGTTGCGGTCGGCCACCACGTGGGGCGTCCAGGGCTCGCCCTCCTGGAAGTCCGCCCCGAGGGCGACCAGCCGGTCCTGCAGGAGCCAGGGGGCGCGGTCCGCAAGCCCGGCCTGGGTCTCCTCGGCGTTGGTGAAGCCGGTCAGCCGGTAGCCGGCGAACGACCAGCCGCCGTCCGCTCGTTCGGCGGCGAGCAGGGCCGCGGGGCCGTGGCAGACGACGCCGAGCGGCTTGCCCGAGTCGAGGGCGTCGGTCAGCAGGCGTCCGGAGACCGGGTCGACGGCGAGGTCCTCCATGGGGCCGTGCCCCCCGGGGTAGAACACCGCGGCGTAGTCGCCGAGATCCGCCTCCTCCAGCTTGACCGGGTGCCGCAGGGCCGTCATCGCCTCCAGTTCCTCGGCGACCGCCCGGGCGCCCTCCTCGCCGCCGTTGAACGCGGGGTCGAGGCTCCCGCGGTCCACGGACGGGACGACGCCGCCCGGGGTGGCGACGACGACCTCGTGCCCCGCGGCGGTGAGGACGCGGTGCGGGGTCACGGCCTCCTCCGCCCAGAAGCCGGTCGGGTGCTCGGTGCCGTCGGACAGCGTCCAGGACGAGGCGCCGGTCAGGACGAACAGGATCTTCGCCATGTGAGGTCTCCTTGGGGTGCTCGGTTGCCGCCGGCCCGCGTCGGGGCGGGCCGGACAGCACGACGGTAGGACGGGTCACCCATCGGTTTCCAATAGGATCGCCATCATGAGCCATACGGATTCCGATGGATCTGCGGGAAGGCGCCCGGGGCACGGGGGCGGCGGCGCCGCAGGCGGGCCGCTGGACCTGACCCTGCTGCGCACGTTCCTGGCGGTGCACCGCGCCGGCTCGTTCACCGCGGCCGCGCGCCTGCTGGGACTCTCCCAGCCGACGGTGACCACCCAGATCCGTGCGCTCGAGGCGCAGCTCGACCGGGAGCTCTTCGAGCGGCTGCCCCGCGGGGTCGCCGCCACGCCCTTCGCCGACGAGCTCGCGGGCCGGGTGGCCGAACCGCTCGACGCGCTCGCCGCCGTCGCCGAGCGCGGGCACGGCGACCCGGACGTCCCGGCCGAGCCGGTCCGCCTCGGAGGCCCGGCGGAGCTGCTGTGCGAGCGTGTGCTGCCGGCCCTGGCCCCGCTCGTCGAGCGCGGCGTACGGCTGCGGATCGGTACCGGGCTCACCGACGACCTGCTGGAGTCGCTGCGGGCCGGACAGCACGACCTGGTGATCTCCACGCACCGCCCGCGCGGCCGGCTGCTCACCGCCGTCCCCCTGATGGACGAGGAGTTCGTGCTGGTGGCCGCCCCGTCGCGGGCCGCCCGGCTGGACGTGGCGTCCGGCGGCCCCGGCGTGCTGAGCGGCGTCCCGCTCGTCTCGTACGCCGAGGACCTGCCGATCGCCCGCCGCTACTGGCGCCATGTGTTCGGCCGCCGGCTCACCGGTCAGGCCGCCGTGACCGTCCCCGACCTGCGGGGCGTGCTGGCCGCCGTCGCCGCGGGCGCGGGCTTCACCGTCCTCCCCCGCTACCTGTGCGCCGCCGCTCTCGCCGAGGGAACGCTCGTGGCGCTGCTGGAACCCGAGGACCCGCCCTTCAACACCGCCCACCTCGTCCAGCGCCCGGGCGTCGGCCACCACCCGCACCTCGGCCTCGTCCGCGACCTGCTGCTGCGCGAGGCCAGGGCCTGGTGAGGCGCGGCGCGGTGGTCACGACGGGAGCAGCCTCAGGGGCGAGCACCGAGGCCGACACCAGCCACCCCGTCAGGAACACCGCCTGCACTCCCGCGGCACCCGTGAAGCCGCGGCGCAGCAGGACCGCGCCCGTCCCGGCGAAGTGGAGGTCCGGCAGGCAAAGGGCCCTTGCTTACGCGGTGAGGTCGAGGGCGCCGGGCCCGGGGCAGGCCGGCCCGTCGAGGCAGAAACGGTGGGTCAGCTCCCACAGGACGGCGGCGGCGGTCCGAACGCCGGCGCGGCGCGACGCGACGCGACGCGACGGGGAGCGCACGCCCGGAGCGGTCCTGAGGCGAGTGTGCCGGTCGCTGCCCGGCTCGCGGAAGGGTTCGAGCGCACGCCGCCCGGGAGGGCACGCTTGAGTCTCCCGCGGCAGGAGACCCCAGGATGGCGGACATGGACGACGACACCCTCCACACCATCGGTGACCTGGCCCGGCTGAGCGGTCTGACCGTGAAGACCATCCGGTACTGGTCCGACACCGGAGTGGTGCCGCCGACCGACCGGACACCCGCCGGTTACCGGCTCTACGACCGGGCCGCGCTGGACCGCCTGGCCCTCGTGCGCACGCTGCGCGACCTCGGCATCGACCTCGCGTCCGTCCACTCCATCCTGGACAGCAGGGTCACCGTCGCCGAGGTCGCCGCGGCCCACGCCGAGGCCCTGGAGGTGCAGATCCGCACCCTGCGGATCCGCCAGGCGGTGCTGCGGACGGTCGCGGGGCGCGGGGCCTCACCACAGGAGACGGAACTGATGCACCGACTCGCCACCCTCTCGGACCGTGAACGCCGCCGCCTCGTCGACGAGTTCGTCGACCACATCGTGAGCGGCACCGACGTCGACCCGGGATTCCCGGCCATGATGCGCGCCGCGCTGCCCGAACTCCCTGGCGAGGCCTCGCCGGAGCAGGTGGGCGCCTGGGTGGAGCTGGCAGAGCTCATCCAGGACGATGACTTCAGGGCCGGCGTCCGCCGGGCCGTCGCCGACCAGAGCAACGCGCTCGCGGAAGGCGGACGGCCGGATCCGGCGGCGGCCCGCCGGACGGCCGAGTTGCTGCGCGAGCGGGCGGGCGGCGCGATGACGGCGGGCATCGACCCGGGCTCGCCGCCGGCCCGGCCGGTCGTGGAGGAACTCGTCGCCGCCTACGCCGAGTTGTCAGGCCGTACGGACGGCCCGGAGTTCCGGGCGTGGCTGGCCGAACGGCTGGAGATCTCCCACGACTCCCGTTACGAGCGCTACTGGCACCTGCTGGCGCGGGTCGGCGGTCAGGAGGCACCCCCCGCGCTGTCCCCGGCGGTCGCCTGGCTGACGGCCGCGCTGCGGGCGGACTGAGCCGGGCGCGGCGGGCCGTCAGCGCTCCTCCGCGACGCGGGCCCGCCGCCGCAGGACCTCGGCGGCCCGCCGGCACCAGTCCCGGTTGCCCTCCTCGAAGGCGAGGCCCCGCAGACAGGTGAGGTACGGGCCGACGCGGCGGCCGCGGCCGAGGAACTCCTCCTCGCTGCGGTCGCCGCGCATCCGCGCGAGAAGCCGTTCGAACAGCTCGATCTTGGCGTCGGCGAAGGCGGCCCGCTCGCCGAGCCGGGCGATCAGCTCCCCGGCGTCGACGACGTCGGCGGCCTGCACCGCCACCAGCAGATCGTCGCGGATGAAGGAGGGTTTGCCGACCGCCGCCGCGAAGCGCTCCAGCTCGCCGAACCCGCCCTCGGTGACGCGGAAGAGGCGCTTGTTGGGCCGGCCGTCCTGGACGACCTCCCGGCCCGCGATCAGCCCCTCCTTCTCCAGCCTGGCCAGTTCGGCGTAGAGCTGCTGCGGCAGGGCGTGCCAGAAGTTGGCCACACCGATGTCGAACGCCTTCGTCAGCTCGTAGCCGCTGAGCTCCCCGTCCAGGAGTGCGGCCAGGACCGCGTGCCGCAGGGCCATCCCGGCTCCCCTTCCGTCCGCCTGTCCCGGCGTGCGTGCTCTTCCGTGTGGACGCTCCCCATGGTACTCAAGAAACTGACTAATCAATTTTCTGAGTGCCGGTGTCCGGAGCCGGACGACCAGGAGGAGCCATGACCGCCGCCGAACGCTTCCGGTCCGCCGTCGAGCGCAGCGATCTCAGCGCGCTGGAGGAGCTGTTCCACGACGACGTCCGCCTCTACAGCCCCGTGAAGTTCACCCCGTTCGAGGGCAAGCCCATGGTGATGGGGCTCTTCGGCGTCCTGCTGCGCACCTTCGAGGACTTCCACTACGTGGGGAGCCTGGACGGCACGGTCGAGACCGCCGCGGACGGCACCGGTGCGCCGTCGACCGTGCTGGTGTTCCGCGCCACCGTGGACGGCAGGAGCATCCACGGCATCGACCTGCTGCAGGTCGACGAGGCGGGCCTGA
Source organism: Streptomyces sp. PA03-3a (assembly GCF_033792735.1). Classification (NCBI taxonomy): domain Bacteria; kingdom Bacillati; phylum Actinomycetota; class Actinomycetes; order Kitasatosporales; family Streptomycetaceae; genus Streptomyces; species Streptomyces sp. PA03-3a. Next base: position 124,673 of record NZ_JARAVM010000016.1, on the reverse strand, counting down.
TCAAGGAGTTCACCGTGATGGTGCGCCCGCAGTCAGCGGTGCAGGCGCTTGGCGAGGCCGTCCTGGCCGGCCTCGTCGCCGACGGCCTCGCCCCGGCACGGTAGGGCCACGGCACCGTAGGGACACGGCACCGGGCAGGAGCGTGCCGGGCGGCGGACCTAGGCCGGGGTCCTACGTCTCCGGCCGGTTACGCCGCCCTGGTGAGCCGCCTACTGTCCTGGCCATGGATACGACAGGGACCCTGGACGAGGCGCTCCAGCGGCTGCACGGATCGGGGCCCGAACGACTCGGGCGGCTCACCAACCACGCGCCGATGGCCGTCGAGGCCCTCACCGCTCGCGGGCAGGCCGCTTCCGTCCACCGCTGGCTCGACCTGTACGCGCGCAAGCTCGAGGAGTTCCCCTCCGGCGTCGAGCCGGTCACGGCCGCCGGCTGGCGCTCCGCACTCGGCGATCCGCGGCGCGCCGCCGACTGGATCGACTACTTCGGGCGCGAGATCGCCGAGCACCCCTGGCGAGAGGTGCTCACGCAGTGGTGGCCGCGACTGCTGCCCGGCATGTACGGCGGCTCGACGCACCCGGTGATCCGGGTGGGCCACGCCGTACGCACCCTGCTGGCCGGTGAGACCACCGCGCCCCGTCTGGCGGAACTCGCCCACGGCCTCGGCTACTGGGCCGCCCGCCACCACCCCGTCGCGGGGCTCGCCCCGCTGCCCGGCGCGGGCGGCGCGGCCGCGGCTCTCGACGCGGTGGCGCCCATCGCCGTACGGGACGGCGGCTTCCCGGCGCGACTCGGCCGCGTCACGGGTCTGCCGGTGTGGGCGGCCTCCGTCACGGACCCGGACGAGGCCCGCACCCGCCTGACCGAACTGGTGCGGGCGGCCACCCACCGGTACGCCACCCACGGCCACGGTGAGGAGACGATGCTGGTCCACGCCGCCACGGCCCCCAACGCCGTCCTGCGTACCCTGCCCGCCCTCCCCCGCGCCCTTTGGGTGCCGAGCCTGCGGGCCGCCTGGACGGCCTCCGCTGCGGTGACCGCGATGTACGCGCCGGACGCCCCGGTCGTGTACACCCCGCCGGGCACGTTCACCCCCGAGGAGGTCTTCGAACGGGCCCTGGCCCACGGCGACGAACACGTCCTCAAACTGACCGACACGGCCCTGGACGTCGGGGACGAGCAGGCCCTGGCGGCCGCTCTGCGCTCCGTCGAGCTCAGCGAACCTCTGCGGTAGGCGGGCGCCCTCAGGGCCGTCGACCGGTGGCGGAGACCATGCGGGCCAGGGCGGGAAGCACGCTTCGCAGGTCGGCGCCGTCCACCGTGACGGTCGCCGCGGCGCGTGCTCCCGCCGAGGCGTTGAACGCCACGCTCAGCCCGACGGATGCGAACAGCGGGAGGTCGGAGCGGCTGTCCCCGACGGCCCCGCACCGGGCGGGAGCCAGCCCCAACTCCCGCGCCTGCGTGAGGGCGACATCCCGTTTGTCGTACTCGTCGAAATGACGGGCGACCCGGCCCGTGAACCGGCCGCCGGCCGTCTCGAGGCGGGGCCCCCCGAACGCGTGGAAGCCGAACCGCCCGGCCAGATGACCGCCGACGGGTGACCAGGCGAGCGTCGCCAGGACGGGCACCAGCCCGTTCCGCCGGCACCAGGCGACGGTCTCGGCGATGCCCGCCACCAGGGGAAGCCCGTCGAGCCAGCGGGAGACCCGCTCCTCGGACACCCCCGCCCAGCCGGCGGCATCCAGCTCGGAGACCTGACGATTGTCCAGTTCACCGGCGGCGTAGGCGTCTTCGGCCCGGGCCAGCTCGTCCCGGTGGCCGAGGAAGCCGGCCAGATGGAGGGACGAACTCGTACCCGGGACGAGGGTGCCGTCGACGTCGAAGAACACGGCACCGGCATGATCGGGCGAGGACACCCGGCAAGGATCCCACGCCCCGGCCGAGCGGCCCCGGCCTACCGGCGCCGGGTGCCCGGCGAGCGGCGCAGCCGGAACAGCAGGGCGATCGCGGCCATGCCGCCCAGCAGGGTGGCGCTGCCGAGGGCCAGCAGTGTGCGTGCCGGTCCCTCGCTCTCGGCGGCCACGGGCCGGGTGGCCGGCGTGTGGACCGCGTCCCGGGGGGAGGCCGGGGCGGCCGCGGCGGATTCGGAGGTCCGGGCGGCGGAGGGGGACGCCGCGCCGCGGGAGGCCGTGGCCGCGGGGCTCGCGGATGCCGCCGTCGCCGAGGGCCTGGCGGGCTTCGCCGGCTCGGCGGGTTTGGCCGGCGCCTTGGCCGCGGCCGGGAAGACGACGTCCGAGCAGGAGTAATAGGTGTCGGGCGTCGAGGAGTTCTGCCAGATCGTGAAGAGGACGTGCCGCCCGGTGCGGTCCGAGGGCAGCCGCCCGCCGATGCGGTAGGCGCCGCCGGACACGGGCGGGTCGGTGACCTTCACGAAGGGATCGCTCGCCAGCGCCGACCAGGTCAGCGGCCGGGTCGGATCGTAGCCCTCCCTCGTGAGGTACAGCCGGAACGTGCCCTGGTGCGGGATGGTCGTGCCGTACGCCATGGTGAAGGCCGAGCCCGGCGTCAGGCGGGTGGCCGGCCAGTCGGTGCGCGGCAGGTCGAGACCGCGGAAGGCGGCCAGCCCGCCGCTGCAGAGCCTCCCGTCCGGGACCACCTGGCGGTCGCGGCCGGCGACCCCGGCGACCCGGATGTTGTCCCAGTCCGCGAAGGGCCGGCTCCCGCCGTTGGCGGCCGCGGCGGCACGGCAGGCGGCCGTCCCCACGTACTGTCCGCTTCCGGACGCGCACGCCGCGGCACGGCTGACCGGGGACACCGGTGCGCCGTGGGCCGCGGCCGGCCCCGCCAGGGCCAGCGGCAGCACGACGGCCGTGCCTGCGACGACGGAGCTGAGCACGTGGCGCGATGGGGCCATGCAGGCCGCCTCCCCTGTTGCCGTTCGGTTGATCGGAACGCACGTCCCCCCGTAGTACGGACGGTCGGCGGGGGGTGTTCAGCCGGGTGGGGGGTTCCCCGGGAACCGGTCGCGGAGGAATCGTGTCTGTTGAGGAGAAGTCGACGCGGTCGCCGGCACCGCGCCACGTTCAGGGGGGACAACTCAATGAGCGGCTGGAGGGCTCCCGGGTACACCGAGACCAGAGAGCTGGGCTCGGGCGGCAGCGGTCGTGTGGTGCTCGCGTCCCATGACGCCACGTCAGCGCCCGTCGCGATCAAGTACCTGAGCGACGAACTCCGGGCCGATCCGGAGTTCCTCCAGGAGTTCCGCGCCGAGGCACAGTTGCTGGGAGGTCTCGATACACCGTATGTCGTCAGTCTGTACGAGTACGTGGAGGGTCCCCAGGGTGCCGCGATCGTCATGGAGCTGGTCGACGGCTTACCGCTGAGGACGCTTCTCCGACAGGAAGGAGCGACCGGACCCGAGGCAGCCCTGGTGGTGCTCAAGGGGTCGTTGCTCGGCCTCGGCGCCGCCCACCGCACCGGAGTGGTGCACCGCGACTACAAACCGGAGAACGTGCTGGTCGCGGCGGACGGATCGTCGAAGCTGGTCGACTTCGGCATCGCCTTGCGCAGCGGGTCCAAAGGGTCCGTGGCGGGAACGCCCGCCTACATGGCCCCCGAGCAGTGGGACGGGCGTGCGGCGTCGCCCGCGACGGACGTGTACGCGGCGACGGCGACGTTCTACGAGTGTCTCACCGGCAGCAAGCCCTTCCGGGGCGACAACTTCGCCGAACTGGCCGTACAGCACATCGAGGCCCCGGTGCCGGTAGAGAGGGCTCCGGAGGCGGTACGCGGCCTGATCCTCCGCGGAATGGCGAAGGACCCGCAGGAGCGTCCCACCGACGCCGAGGCGTTCGTCGCGGAACTGGAGGTGATCGCGGGAGCGGCCTACGGAAGCGACTGGGAGGAGCGAGGGCAGCGCAGGCTCGCCGCGCTCGCGGCGCTGTTGCCGCTGCTCTTCCCTTCTGCGGGACCGGCGCCGGGGACGGCCGACCTGGCCACCACCCTGGTCCGCGGCGGCGCGCGGCGCCTGACACGTCAGGGCATGCTCGCCGCGGTGGGCGGACTGATCGTCGCCGGACTGCTGACCTTCGCCGCGGTGGCCTCGGGCGAGGCCCCACGGCAGACGACCGCCAACTGGACAGGGGAAACGACGAGAGCGACTCCGCGCGGCACCTCCGCCACGCCGGGGACGGCGGCTCCACCGGGCAGTCCCTCGCCCGGTGCGACGAGTGCGTCGCCCTCGCAGACGGAGAGCAGCCCGGCAGCCACCGGGCCCACCGCCGTCACCACGCCGACAGCGCCGACCGCGCCGACACCGACCACGACGGTCTCGGCCACGGCTTCCGCGTCCGTGACGACCACGCCGCCGGCGTCGCCCTCCACGTCACCGACACCGCCGGTGAGCGTGAGCGACGTCTCCGTGACCTCGCTCGCCCAGACGGGTGTATTCAGCGCCGCGGCCACGATCCAGGTGCGCACCAGCGACGCACGCCCGGTGACCGTCACGGTCGCCTGGTACACGAGTGACGCGAAGGGGGAGCGCGGCACCGCCGACGGCGCGCAGACCTTCACCCGCAGCGGCTCGACGTCCTACACCTTCACCGCCGACCACACGTTCCCGCGGGGCAGCGGCTGTTGGTTCGGAGCACTCGCCACCACCGGGCCGGCGGCGGCCAACGGCCAGTCGTTCCAGCAGATCCTCACCCGCGGCTGCGTGATCACGTGAACGGGTCGCCCGGTCTTCCGCCGGAGGAGACGGACCGCACGGACCGCACCCTCCACCTCGGCCCCGCGGACGCACCGCCGGCTGAAGCGGCACCACGGGACGCCTCGCCCCACGACCCCGAACCCGTACGGGCGGCGGCCGACCCCGAGTACAGCGCCACCGTCCTCGCCGAGCACTGGGCGCCGTCCACACTGCCGACGGCACGACTCGAACCCACGGTCAGCGCCGAAGGGGGGGTACCGACGGTGAAGGCGGGCCCCACCGTCGTCCTCCCGGACCGGGTCGAGGGCGACGTGATGCGGTTCGGGCCCGGTGTCACACCGGCCGCGGCGGCCCGTGCGAACATCGCCGCCGAGGTCTGGCGGGGCCTGATCACCCCGCCCCCGCCGCCGAGTCCGGCAGGCCGCAGGTGGCCGCGGCGGTACGCACTGGCCGCGACGGTGCTGGCGGCGGTGCTGCTCTTCCTCGCCTGGCAGCGCTTCGGCCCGGGCCTCGCGGTGCGGGGGGTGACGGTGACCGCCTCCCCGTCGGCGCCCCCCTGCGACACCACCGTCGACCTCGTCGCGGTGGTCACGACCAACGGCCGCCCGGGCACTATCGGTTACCGATGGCTACGCAACGACGGCACCTCCTCCGACGTGCTGTACGAGGAGGTTCCCCGCGGCCGCCACGAGGCCCGGCTGCACCTGCTGTGGACCTTCCGCGGTCAGGGCACGTACCGGGCGCAGGCGGAACTGCGCATCACCACCCCCGGCCACCGCGCCGTCACCACGGGTTTCACATACGACTGCCGGTGACCACCGGGCCCGCCCGCGCCGTCTGGGCGCGGGCGGGCCCGGCCATATGACGAGGCTTCAGCGAATACCCGTCGCCTTTTAACTCTCTTGACCGGGACGACCACTCTCGGTAGCGCTTATCGCATCCCCGCGACTTTCCCGCAACCTTTCGAATCGATGGTTTTTCCGGCTTTCCGGAACGGTACTCGTCGATTCGTCGCGCCTTCGCGAGCATTTGCGCAGTCCGGGGTCGCGACATGCCACTTCGATCATCTTCGAGTGGCAGTCCGAACGAGGACGGCGGAGACTACGAGGAGCGACATATGGTTGTATGGCGAGAGAAGAGCTCACGACCGCATGGCTTCCGGATTACTCGCTCCGGCCCAGCCGGGGCGCGAGGGACACCGGGTACCGGCCTTACCGGCCGCCCGTGGTCGACTTTTCCTCAAGGAGCTCACATCGTGGAAAAATCTGCAGAGGTCCTGGCGTCGGATCCCGCTTCGGATCCCGATGAATCTTCAACCACCGGGCGTCCCCACGCCGCCCCGGCCGACGGCACGGAAAGGATTCTCGCCGACATTCTGGCGGGCGTCGTGCACACGGACCGGGTGTCGGTCGACAGCCATTTCTTCACGGAGATGGGTGCCGACTCCCTGGTGATGGCGCATTTCTGCGCCCGGGTGCGGAAGCACCAGGATCTGCCGTCGGTGTCGATGAAGGACATCTACCGGTATCCGACGATCAGAAGCCTCGCGGCGGCCTTCGCGGACGCCGCGCCGGCCGCCGCCCAGGCCCCCGCCGCGGCGTCGGCCCTCGCCGACGTGCCGGTCCCGGAAGCGATCGAGGCGGCTGCCGCGAGGGGCACACCGCGCTATGTGCTCTGCGGTGTGCTGCAGGCCCTGTTCTTCCTGGGCTACTCGTACCTGGCCGCGCTCGTGGTGATGAGCGGCGCGGAGTGGATATCCGCCGGCACGAGCCCCTTCGACATGTACCTGCGGTCCGTGGCGTTCGGCGCCGCGGCCCTGGCCGGCCTCTGTGCCCTGCCCATCGCGGGCAAGTGGCTCCTGGTCGGACGGTGGAAGCCGCAGGAGATCCGCATCTGGAGCCTGGCGTACTTCCGCTTCTGGTGCGTGCGGACCCTCATCCGGGCGAACCCCATGGTCCTGTTCGTCGGTTCACCGCTGTACGTGCTGTACCTGCGGGCGCTGGGCGCGCGAATAGGCCGCGGCGTGGCCGTCTTCTCCAAGCACGTCCCGGTCTGCACCGACCTGCTGACCATCGGCGACGGCACGGTGATCCGCAAGGACTCGTACTTCTCCTGCTACCGCGGCCACTCGGGTGCGATCCAGACCGGCCCGGTCACCCTCGGCAAGGACGTGCTGATCGGTGAGGTGACGGTGCTCGACATCGGCACCTCCATGGGAGACGGCGCCCAACTCGGCCACGCCTCCTCGCTCCACACCGGCCAGACCGTCCCCGCCGGCGAGCGCTGGCACGGCTCCCCCGCGCAGCCGGGCGCGGCGGACTACCGCGTGGTCGCCCCCGTGCAGTTCGGCAGGAGCCGCCGCGTCACCTACTGCCTGACGCAGTTGCTGATCCTCGTGTGCGTCTCGGTCCCGCTCGCCGTCGGCGGGGTGGCGATCCTGCTCGCGGCGGTCCCGCGGCTGGCCTCCCTGCTGGAGCCGGGCCCGATGGCCCTGACGACGTGGACCTTCTACGGCGACGCCCTGGCCGTCTCCTTCGCGCTCTTCTGCGGGGCGCTGCTGATCGGCCTGCTGCTCGTCGTCACCGTGCCGCGACTGCTGCACCCGCTCGTGAAGCCCGACACGGTCCACCCGCTCTACGGGTTCCGCTACGGGGTCCACCGGAGCATCGGCTTCCTCACCAACCGCAAGTTCTTCCGCGTCCTGTTCGGCGACAGTTCCGCCGTCGTGCACTACCTGCGCGCCATCGGATACGACCTGTCGCCGGTGGAACAGACCGGCTCGAACTTCGGCACCGAGGTGAAGCACGAGAATCCGTTCCTGAGCAAGGTCGGCAGCGGCACCATGGTCGCCGACGGACTGTCCATCATGAATGCCGACTACTCGAGCACCTCTTTCCGCGTCACCCGGACGGCGATAGGCCCGCAGAACTTCCTGGGCAACCACATCGCCTATCCGCCCCAGGGCAGGACGGGCGAGAACTGCCTGCTGGCCACGAAGGTCATGGTCCCCGTCGAGGGACCGGTCCGGGAGAACGTCGGGCTGCTGGGCTCGCCCAGCTTCGAGATCCCCCGCACGGTGGACCGGGACAGCAGGTTCGACCACCTGAAGGACGGCGACGCGTTCCGGCGCCTGCTGTCGGACAAGAACAAGCACAACACCGGCACCGCGGTGCTGCATCTGATGCTGCAGTGGCTGCTGCTCTTCCTGGTCGCGCTGACGGCTTCCTGCGCCGCCGACTTCTACCCCACGTACGGCGTCGCCGCACTGGCCGTCGCGAACGTCGTGGTCATGGTCGTCACCGTCGCCTACATCGTGCTCGGCGAGCGCATCGTCACCAGGTTCCGCGGTCTGCGTCCGCTGTACTGCTCGATCTACGACCTCGACTTCTGGCGGCACGAACGCTACTGGAAGGTGACGGCCGCGACCGAGTACCTGAACGTCCTCAACGGCACCCCGTACAAGAACGTCGTCTGGCGTCTGCTCGGCGTGCGCATCGGGCGCCGGGTCTTCGACGACGGCCTCTTCCTCCCGGAGCGCTCCCTGGCCGCCATCGGTGACGACTGCACGCTCAACGCGGGCACCGTGATCCAGAGCCACTCGCAGGAGGACGGCGCCTTCAAGTCCGACCACAGCACGCTGGGTGCCGGCTGCACCCTCGGGGTCGCCGCCCTCGTCCACTACGGCGTGACCGTCGGCGACGGCGTCGTGATCGCACCGGACTCCTTCGTGATGAAGGGCGAGGAACTCCCCGCGCACGCCCGGTGGGGCGGCAACCCCGCCCGGGAGATGCCCGAGAACCCGAAGACCCCCGACAGCGGCGGCGATCGCGCCACCGCGCTGATCAGCGGTGTGTAGCCCCGTGGAAACCGCGAGTGGAGGCAGTTCGATGGACATGGCAGTGCACGCCGGACGGGAGTTCTGGCGCGGAGTGCTCGCCGAGGGCGGGTTCACCGCGATCCCCCGCTGGACTTCCGAGCCGGTCCCCGGCGCCGCCGAGCACGTGGTGGCGGTCCCCGACGGCCTCACGGCGTCCGTGCGCCGTGTGGCGGACGAGGTCGCCGTCCCGCTGGGCTCGGTGCTGCTGGCCGCGCACGCCAAGGTGCTGGCCGCGCTCTGCGGCGAGACCGACGTCGTGACCGGTTACGTCGCCGCGGGCGGCGCGGTGCTGCCGTGCCGGCTGCCGGCGGGCCCCGGTTCGTGGCGGTCCCTGCTGCTGGACGCGCACGGCGCCGAGTCGCGGGTACTGGCCTTCCAGGACTACCCGGTCGACGCGCTCCGCAAGGAACTCGACCTGACCGAGCCGCTCTTCGAGACGGTCTTCGACCTGTCCGGCGGCGGTGTCGAGCTCACCCCCGGCACCGTGCTGTGGGTCGGTGCCTCGGACCGCGACGGACGCCTGTCGCTGCGGCTGCGCTACGCCACCGACGTCATGGACGAGGACGCCGCGGCCCGTGTCGCCGGCTACCACGTGGCGGCGCTGGCGCGGATCGCCGCCGACCTGGACGCCGAGCACACCCGCAAGAGCCTGCTGTCGGCCGAGGAGAGCCGGCTGCAGCTCAGCGGGATGGCCGGGCCGCACAGGAAGCTGCCGGACCAGCGGATGCACGAGCTGTTCGAGGAGCGGGTCCGGGCTCACCCGGAGGCGGTCGCCGCCGTCCACGGGGACCGCCAGTGGACGTACGGCGACCTCAACGCCCGCGCGAACCGCCTGGCCCACGCCCTCCTGGCGCGCGGTCTGGAGCGCGAGGGCGTCGTCGCGGTGGTCACCGAGCGGAACCTGGACTGGCTCGCGTCCGTGCTGGCGGTCTTCAAGGCCGGAGGTGCCTACCTGCCGATCGAGCCGCACTTCCCGGCCGGCCGTATCAGGAACACCCTGACCCGCGCCGAGTGCCGCCTGGTGCTGACCGAGCGCGGCAGCACCGCCACCCTGGACGAGGCCCTGTCCGCGCTCCCCGAGGTGCAGCGGCTGCCGGTCGAGGACGCCTACGCGGAGGACCACCCGAGCGAGGACCCGCGCGTGGCCGTCGCCCGCGACCAGCTGGCGTACATCTACTTCACGTCCGGGTCGACCGGGGAGCCCAAGGGCGCGATGTGCGAGCACGCGGGCTTCCTCAACCACCTCTACGCCAAGATCGACGACCTCGGCATCGGTGAGGGGCAGGTGGTGGCGCAGACCGCCCCGCAGTGCTTCGACATCTCGCTGTGGCAGCTGGTCTCGGCGCTGCTCGTCGGCGGACGCACCCTGCTGGTGGAGCAGGAGACGATCCTGGACGCCGACCGCTTCCTCGACAAGGTCGTCGAGGGACGGGCGAACGTCGTCCAGCTCGTCCCCTCCTACCTGGACGTCGTGCTGTCCGCACTGGAGCGGCAGCCGCGCGAACTGCCGGACCTGCGCTGCGTGTCGGTGACCGGCGAGGCCCTGAAGAAGGACCTCATCGGGCGCTGGTTCGCCGCCCGGCCCGGTGTGAAGCTGGTCAACGCCTACGGGCTGACCGAGACCAGCGACGACACCAACCACGCGGTGATGGACCGGGTCCCGGACACCGACTGGGTGCCGCTGGGCCGGCCCGTCAACAACGTCCGCGTGTACGTCGTCGACGAGCACCTGTCCCCGGTGCCGCTGGGCGCGCCGGGTCTGGTCGTCTTCTCCGGCGTCTGCGTGGGCCGCGGCTACATCAACGACCCCGAGCGCACCCGCCAGACGTACCTGACCGACCCCCACCGGTCCGGTGAGCGGCTGTACCGAGGCGGCGACTACGGTCGCTGGCACCCGGACGGCACGCTGGAGTTCCTCGGCCGCAAGGACCACCAGGTCAAGATCCGCGGTTTCCGCATCGAGATCGGCGAGATCGAGAACACCCTGGTCCATGCGCCGGGCGTGCGCGACGGCGCGGTCGTCGTCAGCGAGGACGGCAGCCAGCTGGTCGCCTTCTACTCGGGCCCCGCGCCCGTCGCGGCGGACACGCTGCGCGAACACCTGGCGGCCTCCCTGCCCGCCTACATGGTGCCCGCGGCCTTCCACTGGAGGGAGAGCCTGCCGCTGACCGCCAACAGCAAGATCGACCGCAAGGCCCTGACGGCGCTGGCCGCCGAGGAGGGCTCCGAGCGGGACTCCGCGGAGCCGGACGGGCAGGCCCCCGCCACACCCGCCGAGCTGCGCCTGGCGAAGGCGTGGTCGACGGTGCTCGGCATCCCGCAGGAGCGGATCGGGCGCCGGGACCACTTCTTCGACCGCGGCGGCACCTCCCTGTCGGCCGTGCGGCTGGCGATCCTGCTGGACCGCGCGATCTCCCTCAAGGACGTCACCGCCCACCCCGTCCTCGCCGACCTCGCCGAGGTCGTCGACGGCCGGACGGCGGCCCGGCCCGGACTGCTGCAGGCCCTGTCGGAGCCGGACGGCGAGCCGCACGGCGCCCTGGTGTGCTTCCCGTACGCCGGAGGCAACGCGGTGAACTTCCGGCCGCTGGCCGCGGCCCTGCGGCCCGCGGGCTGCGCGGTCTACGCCGTCGAACTGCCCGGCCACGACCCGGCCGCCCGCCACGAGGCGTTCGCCCCGATGGCGCAGGTGGCCGACGCGGTGGTCGAGGAGATCGCCGGCCGCGGACTGTCCCGGATCCTGCTGTGGGGCCACTCCTCGGGCACCGCCCTCGCGGTGGAGACCGCCCGGCGGCTGCAGGAGCGGGGCGTCGAGGTCCAGCGCGTGTTCCTCGGCGCGCAGCTGCTCGGCGACTCCGCCGGGCGGCGCGCCGCGGCCGAGGCGCTGTCCGGCCGCAGCGACGCCGAGATCGCCGCCGAGCTGAGCGGCGACGGGGGTTACGGCCAGCTCGCCGAGCTGGACAGGACGCGTGCCGAGCACGTCGCCGCCGCCTACCGCCACGACTGCGTGGCGGCCCACCGATACTTCGCCGACGCCCTCGACTCCGCACCGCCGGTGCGGCTGTCCGCGCCGGTCACCGTGGTCGTCGCCGCCGACGACCCGTACACGGCGGACCACTCCCGCCGGTACCGCGAATGGCGGCTGCTGGCCGAGCACGTCGATCTGTACGAGCTCGCCCGCGGCGGCCACCACTTCCCCCGCACCTGCCCGGACGAGGTGGCGCAGGCGGTCCTGCGCGCCGCCGAACTCCTGGCCTCCCCATGAACGCGAACCGAGAGGAGACGCAGTTGTCGACCTCAGCTTCCCCTCCGTCCCTGCTCGACCTCGAGCTGCGGCCCGGCTCACCCCCGATCCTGCGCACCGGGGCCGTCGAGGACCCGGCGGGCTGGGCCGACGGATACCGCGCCGCGCTGCGCGCGGTCGTCGCCGAGCACGGCTCGGTCCTGATCCGCGGCCTCGGCCTGACCGCCGCGGACAAGGCCGCAGGCGTCGTCCGGCGGCTGGCCGGCCGGCTGACCGCCGAGAAGGAGGCCTTCGCGTCCCGGCAGACCTACGCCGAGGGCCTGTACTCCTCCTCCAACTGGCCGCCCAACCAGCCGATGTGCATGCACCACGAACTGAGCTACCGGCTCGAGTTCCCCGGCATGATGATGTTCGCCTGTCTGACCGCGCCGGAGAAGGGCGGGGCGACGGCGGTGGCCGACGCACCGGCCGTGCTCGAGGCACTGCCGCCCGAGCTGGTCCAGCGCTTCGAGCGCGAGGGCTGGCTGCTCACCCGCAGCTACAACGACGAGATCGGGGCGACCGTCGCCGAGGCCTTCGGCACCGACGACCGTTCCGCCGTCGAGGACTACTGCCGCGCCAACGCCATCGCCTTCGAGTGGCAGCCGGACGGGGCCCTGCGCACCCGCCAGCGGCGCAGTGCCGTCGTCCGCCACCCGGTCACGGGCCGGCGCTGCTGGTTCAACCAGATCGCGTTCCTCAACGAATGGACGATGGACCCCGAGGTGCACGAGTACCTCGTGGACATGTACGGCGCCGAGGGCCTGCCGTTCAACACCCGCTTCGGCGACGGCGACCCGATCGGCGCGGACGTCGTCCAGCTGCTCAACACCGTCTACGAGGCGAACACCGCCCGCGAGCCGTGGCAGACGGGCGACCTGATGCTCGTCGACAACATCCGCACCGCTCACAGCCGCGAGGCCTACGAGGGCTCCCGTGAAGTGCTGGTCGGCATGGCCGACGCGGTGCGCCTGGCCGACTGCTCCCCGACCGTCGAGGTGACGACCGCATGACCAGCAACCGCTCCGCCGCCCAGGGTTCCGCGCCCTCCGGGTCGCTCACCGTACCGCCGTTCGCGGTGGTGCCCGGTGTCCAGGTCCAGCGTGCCCTGCACGGGCGCGAGAAGCAGATCACGGAGTTGGTGGAGACCACCTACCGGCTGCACTCCGCCGGTGACTCGGTGAACCCGCCGTCGTACTTCCTGCGGTTCCCCGACCGTCCCACCGCCCGGATCATCGCCCTGCCGGCCTCGATCGGCGGCGAGGTACGCGTGGACGGCCTGAAGTGGATCTCCAGCTTCCCGGAGAACGTGGCGGCGGGGATCCCCCGCGCCTCGGCGGTGCTCATCCTCAACGACCATGACACGGGCTACCCGATGGCGTGCCTGGAGAGCTCCATCATCAGCGCCACCAGGACGGCGGCGATGGCGGCCCTGGCCGCCGACCGGCTGAGCCGCCCGGACCGGCGGCCCCGGCGCGTGGGGTTCTTCGGGACGGGGCTGATCGCCCGCTACATCCACACCTACCTGGTGGGCACGGGCTGGCACTTCGACGAGGTCGGCGTGCACGACCTGTCGGCCGAGAGCGCCAAGGGCTTCCGCGGCTACGTCGAGCAGACGGGCGCCCCGGGACGCGTCACCGTGTACGAGAACCCCGAGCAGCTCGTCCGGGAGAGCGACCTGGTGGTCTTCGCCACCGTCGCGGGCCGGCCCCACGTGGGGGACATGACCTGGTTCGGGCACAAGCCGCTCGTGCTGCACATGTCGCTGCGGGACCTCACGCCGGAGATCGTGCTCGGCTCGACCAACGTGGTCGACGACGTCGAGCACTGCCTGAAGGCGGACACGTCGCCGCACCTGGCGGAGCAGCAGACCGGCACCCGCGACTTCCTGGCCGGCACGCTGGACGACGTGATCGCCGGCCGGGTGGCGCTCCGCGAGGACCGGCCCGTGGTGTTCTCGCCCTTCGGCCTCGGGGTCCTCGACCTCGCGGTCGGCAAGTACGTCTACGACGAGGTGGCGCGTTCCGGCGAGCTGCAGGTCGTCGACGACTTCTTCCACGAAATGCGCCGGTACGGATGAACGGCCGCGACCCCGCCCCCACGACACCGGGCCCCCGGACCTGGGCCCGGGCCCCCGACGCCGGGACGGGCACCACGGCGACCGACCACAAGGAGCCGCATGCGGAAGTACCTCCGGGAAAGACCAACGGTCCAGCCACGCAAGCTCATCAGTGCAGGACACAGCGGCCGCTGACGCGCTGCTCCCCCGTCTGGACGGGACAGGCGCTGCAGATGAGGAGGCCATCGTGACAGTCATATCCGTTCCCCAGGCCTTCAACGAGGAACAGCTCTTCGTCGACCTCGAGTCGATCTTCGGGCAGTCGCTCTTCCTCAAGTGCGAGGGCTTCAACTTCGCCGGTTCGATCAAGCTCAAAGCCGCGACCGAGATGGTGGAGACCGCCGAGCGGGAGGGGATCCTGACTCCGGAGTCGATCCTGGTCGAGTCCTCGTCCGGCAATCTGGGCGTGGCACTGAGCATGATCGCCGCCAGCAAGGGCTACCGGTTCCTGTGCGTCACCGACGCACGGTGCAACCTGTCGACCAGGCTGCTGATGAAGGCCCTGGGCAGCCAGGTGCACATCATCTCCGGGCCGGACGCCCACGGCGGCTACCTCGGCGCGCGGCTGGACTTCGTCCGCGCGCTCTGCGCCTCGGACGACCGGTACGTGTGGCTCAGCCAGTACACGAACCCGGGCAACTGGCGGGCGCACTACCGGACGACCGCTCCGGAGATCGCGCGGCAGTTCCCCGAGGTCGACGTCGTGTTCGTCGGGGCCGGCACCACGGGGACGCTGATGGGCTGCGCCCGCTGGTTCCGCGAGTGGTCCCGGCCGGTCAAGGTCGTCGCGGTGGACAGCGTCGGTTCCGTGACGTTCGGCGGGGCGCCCGGCCGCCGGATGATCCCCGGACTGGGCATGAGCGTCCATCCGCCGCTGCTCGACGAGTCCTTCGTGGACGAGGTCGTCCTGGTCGAGGAGGCGGACACCATCCGCGCCTGCCACCGGCTGGCCCGGCGCGGCTTCCTGTTCGGCGGCTCGACGGGCACCGTGGTCAGCGGCGCGACGAGCTGGCTCGAGAAGAACGGGGCGCCCGGCCTCACGTCGGTGGCGATCGCGCCGGACCTCGGCGAGCGCTACCTCGACACGATCTACCAGAGCAACTGGCTGCAGGACCTGTACGGCGAGGACGTCCTCGAACCAGACGAACGGGCCGACACCTCCTGGGCCGACCCCGCGTGGGCGGCGGCGGCCGAGGCCGCCTGGGCCGCGGCGTCCTCCGCGTCCGCGGCGGCCCCCGCCGAACCGGCGACGACGCCGTCGGTCTCCCCCGACGGTCAACTGCACTGACGGCCGGGCGGCGACGCCGCCCCCCGTCGACACATGCTGCTGCGGCGGTCATCGACCGCCGCAGCAGCACGTCCGCGTGCGGGCGAGCACCGACTGAGTAGTTCCGCCGATCGGGCTTGAGCACGCGTACTCATCCCCGCCCGGGTGCGCCCCCGTACCCTCGTGAGCAGGATCGACGACGACACCTGGGACCGAGGGGGGACCTACGATGATCCGACGCACCGCCGCCGCTCTGGCACTGTCCGCCGCCACCGTGCTGATCGCCGCGGGAGCGGTCGCCGCGGCGGACCAGGGGTCCGAGGCCCGAACGGGGGCCTGGGCAGGGCCTGGCGTCGTCAAGGCCTGGGTCGGGCCCGGCGCCGTCGAAGCCTGGGTCGGGCCCGGCGCCGTCACCGAAGCCTGAGGCGGCACGGGCGCGGCGCTCGCTCCGCGGGACGGACGGGCCCTGAGGGGCCCGACACGCCCTTTCACGGCAAGCGTTACCGGTGGTATGTCATGCGCATGACTACCATCCGGAGCAGTCGCTCCGTCTCCCTCCCCCGCGCCGGCGCGGTGGCCGCAGCCGTGGCGGCCGCGGTCCTGGCCGCCGCGGTGCCCGGGCACCCCGCCGGGGCCGCGGCCGTCGCCGCGCCCGGCGGCACCTTCTTCGTACAGAGCGCCGTGAACGGCCTCAACGCCTCCGACAGCGGCGGCACCGTGGCCCTGCACCGGCCCAAGGGTAACGAGGACCGCCAGCAGTGGACGGCCGTCGCCGTGCCCGGGGGCCAGGAATTACGCAGCACCGACGACGCCGGCCGCTGCCTCGGGCGCTCCGGCACCGACGCGGCGATCGTGGCGTGCGGCGGCGCGAGCGCGGCGTGGGAGATCACGGCGGCCGGCGACGGCACATACGCCCTGGGCGTGCCGGGCGCCGCGGAGCGCCTGACGCTGGGCGAGGTGCCGAGCGGGGGCGTGTATCCCGAGCGTCCGCGCGTGGGCGCCGCGGGCCCGCTGTCCCGGTGGTACCTCACGCCCACCTCGCTCCCCCGGGCCGCCATGCCGCCCGCCGACGGACGCACCTTGGACCAGGTCACCTTCCTGACCGCGCACAACGCGTACGCCAACGGCGTCGACGGCGGCTTCGCCCCGCCCTTCGTGAACCTCTTCCCCAACCAGTCGCGCGGCATCTCGCAGCAACTGGGCGACGGTGTCCGCGGCTTCATGATGGACATCCACCAGACCCCGGACGGCGCGATCCTCTGCCACAACAGCTGCACGCTGGTCAGCCGCCCCGTCGCCCTCTGGGTGGACCTGCAGCGGATGGTCGACTTCCTCCGGCAGCACCCGGGGCAGTTCGTCACCGTCTTCCTGGAGGACTACGTCTCCCCCGAGGTGCTGCGCTCCGAACTCTCCCGGGTGAACGGCCTGTACGACATCCTCTACCGGCCGGACCAGGACGGCGTGCGCGAGCACGGCTGGCCCACCATGGCCGGACTGGCCGCGCGCGGCAAGCAGTTGATGATCTTCAGCGACAGGACCCGCGGCTCCGACGCCGGACTGAAGCGCGACAGCTTCGGCGTGCTGTACCAGCAGGAGTGGACGGTGGAGAACTACTGGTCGATGGGCTCCGGCGCGAGCACCTCCGACTGGTCCTGCTACAGCCGCTGGTACGGCGGCGGGGTCAACGTGCCGCTCACCCGCGAGGAATCCGGCTTCCGCCCGCTCTTCGTCATGAACCACTTCCGGGACACGACCCTCGCCGGCACCGCGTCCACCGACAACGGCAAGCTGCTCAACCGCGTCCAGAACTTCTGCGAGCCCGCGGCACGCAAGAAGCCGACGTACGTGGCCGTCGACCGCTACGACCTCGGTTCGCCGATGACCGCGGTCGACCAGCTCACCACCTACACCGTGGTGCCGTAGCCATGGCCGCGACGTTTTCGCACCGGCCCCTCACGGCCGTGGCCGCCGCGCTCGTCACCCTCCTCGGCCCGCTCACCCCCACGACGGGGTTCGCGCAGGACCGCGGAGCCACGGGCCCCGCCGCCCCCGCGGCGCGCGCCGCGCCGGCCACCGCGCTCGCCGCGTCCTGGACCCCGCCGCTCAGCACCCGCGGGCGGTACGTCGTCGACGCCGACGGCAACCGCTTCAAGCTCAAGTCCGGCAACTGGCACGGCGCCAGCGGCACCTGGAACGGCTCGGGCGATCCCGCCGACCCGGCGAACCACCACGCAGGCGAGGACTCCGGCCGCACACCTCTCGGCCTGGACCGGGCGCCGATCGCCGAGATCCTCTCCGGCTTCGCCGAACTCGGCGTCAACAGCGTCCGGCTGCCCTTCTCCAACGAGATGATCCACGACTCCGTGCCCGTCACGGACGACGCCGTGGCCGCCAACCCCCAACTGCGCGGCAGGACGCCGCTGCAGGTGTACGACGCCGTCGTCACCGCCCTCACCGGCGCGGGCTTCGCCGTCGTCCTCAACAACCACACCAACACCACCCGCTGGTGCTGCGGCGTGGACGGAAACGAACGCTGGAACGCCTCGCAGTCCACCGCCACCTGGGAGGACGACTGGCTGTCCATGGTCCGCCGCTACCGCGACAACAAGCGTGTCGTCGGCGCCGACCTCTACAACGAGGTGCGCCGCTCGGTGTGGGACGACCCCGACTGGGGCCTCGGCGACGGCCACGACTGGTTCGCCGCCTCGCAGCACCTGGGCGACCGCATCCTCCAGGAGGCCAACCCCGACCTGCTCGTGATCGTCGAGGGCATCAACTGGACGGGCCTGCCCGTCGACGGCCTCCCCCACGACCGCCCCACCCTGGAGCCCGTCCAGCGCCTGTCCCACACCCTCGTACGGTCCGGGAAGCTGGTGTACTCCGCGCACTTCTACGGCTACACCGGCCCGCGGCACAGCGGCGCGACGGGGATCGGCGAGACCCACGACCCGCGCTACAGCGACCTCGGCCGCGAAGAGCTGTTCGCGGAGCTGCGGCGGCAGGCCTTCTACGTGTCCTCGGACACCGGACGGCACTACACCGCGCCGCTGTGGATCAGCGAGTTCGGCGTCGGCGGCCGGGAGGAGACGAACGAGCAAACCCGCGCCTGGTTCGCGAACTTCACCGACTTCCTCGTCGAGACCGACACCGACTTCGCGTACTGGCCGCTGGTCGGACTGCACGAGAACCGGCGGGGCAACGGCTGGGCGCTGCTGCACTGGGACTCCGCCGGTCACCGCATGGGCCTGTACGACGGCGACGACTGGCGGGCCGACGCCTGGTCCCGGCTGGTCGGCAGCCCGGGCCGCAGCGGGTACGTGGCCCCCGTCGCCCGCTGGTCGATGCTCGCCCCGGACCACGGGGACGTCGTGCAGAGCCTGCGCCTGCGCGCCCGCCCCGACTGGGACTCCGGGGCGCGCAAGGCCGCCTGCCCTGACGGGCAGCGGCTGATCGGACTGGCCCACACCGGCAACCGCGGTCTGTGCACCGACACCGGCGCCGGGGACCTGTGGGCCTCCTCCGGGGCGTACCAGGTCGTCACCGACGAGCGGTACGTGCCTTCCGGAGGCGACTGGGCGTCGGGCTACACCAAGTTCCAGTGCCCGGCCGGCTCGTTCCTCGTGGGCTACGCGGTCCGCGGCACCGCCGTGTCCAGCGCGCTGTGCGCCACCGCGGGCACGGCCCTGGGCGGTGTCGGGCGCACCGTGTGGTTCGACCGGGGCGACAACCGTCCCGCGTCGGGCGCGGGCGGGGACTTCGCGTACGGCGGGTACAAGGGCCAGTGCGCGGACGGCGAGTACGCCGCGGGCATCGCCTGGACCGGCCGCTTCGGCTCCTCCCGGACGCCGGACGCGCTGTACTGCCGGTCGCTTCCGTAGGGGCGGTCCGTGCCGCCGCCCACCGCGCCCCTGTGGCGGTGGGCGGCGGCACGGGGCCCGGTCAGCTGCCGGGGACGGTGTCGGTGAAGGCGGTGCCCGCGGTGCGGTAGGCGGCCACCTTGGCGGCGACCTGGGCCGGGGTCAGCACCTGGTCCTTGACGAAGTAGACGTAGTCCACCTGCTGGTTGTACGAGCGCGGGGTGCTGCCCGTCTGGCCGGTGAGGTCGATCAGCCAGTGGTTGAAGTCGATCCACTGGCTGGTCTCCGGCAGGTAGGGCTCGCCGTGGGAGCCGAAGACCTGGCCGTCGATGTAGTAGGTGATGGCGCTGTTGTCGATGGTGATCTGCAGGTCGTGCCACCCCTCGTAGCTCTGGCGGCTCTCCGAGTGGGTGTTGACCGCGTTCCACGGGTCCGGGTTGTAGGTCTCCCAGGACGTCGTGTACATGATGTTGCTCGGCTCGCCCCAGCCGCCGTTGGGCAGGTACTCGAAGTCCTGCTCGCTGTAGTTCGGGTCCATCGGGGCGTTGAGCGGGGTGAATGCGAAGAACGTCTGGACGACGTGGTCGCCGTCGGGGCCGCCGGTCGGCGTGTCGTTGAAGCGCACGCGGGCGGCGTACGTCCCGTTGCGGAACTTGCGGGCGGTGGTCTGGATCTCGCTCTCCTTGGTGCCGGCGGCGGTGCCGTCGGTGGTGAGGCGGAGGTTCATGACCTTGTTGCTCCCGGTGCCCGCCACGAAGGTGACGTCCTGCGGTGACCACGTGGCGCCCGGTACGCCGGGACCGCCCTGGCCGGACTTCACGGTCCAGCCGTGGTTCTGCAGCGCGGGGTCGCTGCTGGAGGTGTAGCTGAAGTCGTCGAAGAGCGCGGGCGCGTTGGGGTCGGTCGGCGGGTCCGTGGGGGGATCGGTGGGCGGGTCCGTGGGGTCGTTGCCGGCGGGAGCGGTGCCCCAGACGACCGAGCCGCCGCGCTGCACGGTGACCTTGTCCCAGTCTGCGTACGTCGTCCGGGAGCCGTTGAAGGAGTAGTCGTCGGACTGCGTCAGACGCTGCCAGTCCGCGCGGTAGAAGCGCAGTTGCATGTCGCCGGTGTTCTGTCCCGCGGCGAGCGAACCCGCGCCGGAGGTGAAGCCGATCTCCAGGTAACGGTCGGCGGTGGCGGTGGGGTTGGCGAGGTTGCCGAACGTGCCGGTGATGTTGGCGCACCCCTTGACCGCCCAGGAGCACGCGAAGCGGTACGCGGTGGTGGAGTTGTCCGCCTTGAAGTAGTAGCGCAGGGTCACCTCGCTGAGCGGTACGGAGGAGGTGCCCCGATTGGTGATCTCGAGCCAGGGCTCGGCCTGGTCCGCGGTGGCCCCGGACGCGCTCGTCCGGTACTGCGCGGTGAGTGTGGTCGCCGCGGCCGAAGCGGGCAACGCGACGAGTCCGGCGCAGGCGAGACCCGCCGTCGTACAGGCGGCGATGGCGGTGCGGACCCGGGCGGTGGTGCGGAACGGTCCTGACATGGGGACCCCTTCCAGTCGGGTGGAGCACGTGGGGGAGGGCTTACCACTTGGCAACTGGTCTTCCACTGGTAAGGGAAGGTGGCATAGACCAGATGAGGGGTCAAGTCCCCTGACAGGAAGGGAATTCGGGGCGCCCGCACCTTATGCGAGTGCCGGAATCGCTGGAGAACTGGTCAGCAACTGGATAGCCTCGTGGGCACGGCATCCACCGCACGGCCGAGAAGAGGGGGCGGGGCGCATGACGGGTGAGGCACCGCGGTCGCCGCTGAAACGGGAACGGGTCCGCGACCACCTCCTGGAACTCGTGGAGTCACAGGCACCGGGCACCCCGATCCCGTCGGAGCGCGCCCTGTGCGAGCAACTGGACGTCTCCCGGCCCACCGTGCGCTCGGCCGTCGACGAACTGGTCACCACCGGGCTGCTCGTCCGGCGCCACGGGAGCGGCATGTTCGTCGCCCCGGCGAAGATCACCCAGGAACTCGCCCAGGGGGAGAACGCCTTCAGCCTGCCGCAGGCCTCCGGCCACTGGCTCAGCCGCGTCCTGGAGTTCGCCACGGTGCGGGCGGGTGCCCGCGTGGGCCGCAAGCTCCGGGTGTCGCCCGCCGCCGAGATCGTCTACATCGCCCGGCTCCGCCTCGTCGACGGCGAGCCGATGGCCGTCGAGTACCTGCACGTACCGGCCGAGCTGGTGCCGGGCCTGCGGGCGGCCGACATGGAGTCCGGGGACTTCTACGCCTGCCTGCGGGAGCGGCACGGCGTCCTCGTCCACGAGGCCGTCCAGTCCATCGAACCCACGGTCGCGAACGAGGAGGAGGCCCGCCTGCTGCAGGTGCCGGTGCTCTCCCCCGCGCTGCTCTTCGACCGCCTCACCAGCGATGCCGCCGGCCGCCCCGTGGAGTACGTGCACTCCCTCTACCGCGGCGACCGCTACCGCATCGTCTCCCGCCTGTCCCTCGCCGGCCCGGCGTCCGCGGGCCTGCCCGGGACCGCCGGGCACCACCCCGGCATGCCCCCCGACGAGCGCGCCGCCCCGGCCGGCACGCTCGCCCATGTGATGGGGGACGTACAGCCCCGCGGATGAGGACCCGCAACCCGTACACACGTGCGCCCCTCAGCCCCTATGATCGCTCCGCTCCCGTGTCCACCGGAGCCGCGCACGACCCGAGACAGGCCATCCACGATGTCCAGCAAGCCCCCCGACTCCCCCTTGCTCCTTGCCCGCTGCGCGCAGGTGGCGATAGCCGCGGCCGCCGTTGTCGACGTGTTCCGGGCGGTGGCCGTCCAGAACCGCCAGATCCATCCCTCAGCCGCGACCCGGCACACTTCCGGCCTCGTCTCCCAGGTCTTCGTCTACCTGATGACGATCGCGGCCGTGCTCTTCCTCGTATGGCTGGCCCGGTCCCGGCGCAATGCCCTGGTGTTGGCCCCGCAGGCCGCGCTCCCGGGCAAAGGCTGGCTGATCGGGTCGTGGTTCGTCCCCGTGCTGAACTTCTTCATGCCACGGCAGTTCGTCCTCGACATCGGACGCGCGAGTTCCCCGTCATGGAACCCGAAACGCGACTCGACACAGGTGAACCTCTGGTGGGCGGCCTGGATCGGGCACGGGGTCGTTCTCACGCTGACCACTCAGGCCGCCCCGGGCTCGCGGGCCGCGCTGGCGGTCGCCGAGGCGCTCATGCTCGCCGCGGCAGTACTGCTGTGCCTCCTCATCGAGCGCATCACCTCGCTCCAGGGCGCCGCACTCGGCGCCCCGGCTCCCCTCTCCCCCATCACGCAGGCATGAGGCAGGCTGCGACCATGACCGGCTACGACATAGTGCGGGTCTTCTGCGGACCCGCCGGCGGGCACGGCGACCGGCTCGCCGTGGTGCGTGACGGAAGCACCGTCACCGACGAACAGGAGCGCGTCGCGTTCGCCCGGCGATCGGGCTTCACCGAGACCGTGTTCGTCGACGATCCCGAGCGGGGCATCATCGACATCCGCTCCGCCGACGGCCGGCTGCCCTTCGCCGGTACCCCCTGCATGGGCGCCGCCTGGCTGCTGGACGCCCCCGAACTGATCACCCCCGCCGGCGTGGTGGGCGTCCGCCTCGACGGCGAGTTCACCTGGCTCGAGGCCAGCCCCGCCTGGGCCCCGCCCCGCACCCTGCGGCAGTACGACTCGCCCGAGGAGGTGGACGCGCTGCCCGTGCCTCCGCCCGGCGAATGGATCTACGCCTGGGCCTGGGAGGACGAGCCCGCCGGACGGGTCCGCGCCCGCGGCTTCCCGGGCCGCGGTGACGGCGTCAGGGAGGTCGAGGCCACCGGCTCGGCGGCGCTCCTGCTCACCGACCGCCTCGACCGCGCCCTCAACATCGCCCAGGGCCGCGGCTCCCAGATCCTCACCGCACCCGCACCGGACGGCCTGGTGGAACTCGGCGGCCGCGTCCACCTGGAGCGCGCCGTACCCGGCACCCCCGCCAGGACCCGCCCCGCGATCACCCTCGGCGCCCCCTCGTCCCGCCGCCGTATCCACCTGCTGGACCTCTGACGGATTGACGGGGAACCGGCGGTGGATCTCGTCTCCCTGACCGAGGGCGAGAGCGTTCTCCTCGTCCGCGTGCCGGGGCGGCACATGCCCGGTGTGCTGCCCTGGCACGGGTTCCTGGACGCGGCAATCACCGTGAGGAGCGGCTCCGGACGACCTGGCCCCTGGTCCGAGGCCGTGGCGACGCCGGCCGCCGGGGCGGACGCCCGGTGGACGGACGACGGGCGCAACCCTGGGATCCGGTTCGAACACGCCGGGGAAGGCAGCTCCGGGCTCTGCCGATGCGCCCGCCGGGCTCATCCAGCACAGCTCCTTGGGGTTGCGCTCGGACTCCTGGTTCATCATTCGAGGTGGCCGAGTGGCCCGTCGGATGCAGTCTCCGGCCCGCACTCGGAGATTCCCTGGCCCCCATGGCCGACCGGTCGCGGAGCAGCGCATGGCAGCACGTCGCAGGGGTCGCGCCCCTCGAGGAGCTGCCGATGATGGCCGCGCACGCGCTCGCCGATGGCGACGACTCACCCGCGCTCCGGGAGCTCGCCGGACTGTCGCGCCGCGACGATCCCGCTGAGATCCGTGAGCTGTACGACCGGGCCCTGAGCGAACTCGGCATCACGCGGGCGCGTGCTCCTCGGCCTGGCACAGGAGCTCGTCCGCGGTGAGCCGACCGCGGTCGAGGTGGC
This sequence comes from Streptomyces sp. PA03-3a, assembly GCF_033792735.1. Lineage (NCBI taxonomy): Bacteria > Bacillati > Actinomycetota > Actinomycetes > Kitasatosporales > Streptomycetaceae > Streptomyces > Streptomyces sp. PA03-3a. The sequence continues at coordinate 100,834 of NZ_JARAVM010000016.1, read as the reverse complement.
GAACGAGCCCTTCGAGACCGCGGCCCGCACACCGGAGGAGACGGACTTCCTCGCCACCGCTGCCGTGTACAGCAAGGGTCCGCTCCCCGCGCCTCTGCCCGACGCGAGGCCGATTCCCTCACCGTTGCACTGCGGAAAATCTATGGTGGCCAGAGTAGACATTGGGCGCGGGTGTCGTTATGGTTTCTCCTGTAGCCCAGAGAGACAGAAGGGCCTGGCAGAGACGAACTGCCGGTCAGCAGTACCCGCGGTACAGCTAGTTGCAGTGTGCAGGACGGTGCGGTGGTGGAGTTGCGTAGCCAGAGTGGTCGCAGGACGGCGAACGGGACTGACGGCCGAACCGGGTGGCCCGCAGTGATCAGGGGCCGCCACGAGCTGTACCGCAGTTGACGCAGTAGTACTCAGCAGCGAAGGCAAGTGAGCAGCACCCTGGTGAAGGCGTCGGCTGCGGGCGCACGCATCGGGCAGTTCGGCAGTGGGATTCCAAGACTGCCGAAAGTGGCGCTCCGCTAGGCCACTCGCAGGTCGCATCACCGGCAGTACACAGTTGATCACTGAGGGAAGAACGGAGGAGCCGAGCACCATCAGGATCGCCCGGGCCGACATCTTGGGCCCGGGTACCGCAGGACATCGATAGTGAGGTGGTCTCCGGTCAAGCAATCGCGATCCCCGCAACCCCGACAGCCTTTCGGTCGGGTCGGCGGACACAGAAAGCCGGCAAAGTACCAGGGCCGGCAGATGGTGTGACAGCTCCTTCGGGGCCCGGGTGCCAGTACGGCATCCGGGCCCCTCAACGCGTTCCATGAGAGAGGTTCAATGACAGCAGACGATTCGTACGGCCGTCTCGACGACGACGACTACCCCGCCTACACCATGGGCCGGGCTGCCGAAATCCTCGGGACCACCCAGGGCTTCCTCCGAGCAATCGGTGAAGCCCGCCTCATCACCCCGCTCCGCTCCGCCGGCGGCCACCGCCGCTACTCCCGTTACCAATTGCGCATCGCCGCCCGCGCCCGCGAGCTCGTCGATCAGGGCACCGCCATCGAAGCCGCGTGCCGCATCATCATCCTCGAAGACCAACTCGAAGAAGCCCGGCGCATCAACGCCGAGTACCGCCGCGCCGCCGGACCGCCGAACCCGCCTACCGAGACCTGAGACGATGGGGCCAGGGTCTGCCACGTGCGCTTCGAGGCCGTCACCCGCGATTGCCGGCCATGCGGCGTGCCACGCACTGGCGAGCTCGGCGAACCGCTCGCCGAAATGTGAACGGGAGACACCGGACTGGGCTGGATGGGTTCAGGCCGCACAAGCCCAGTCAGCTTCATAAACCAGCTCGCGGGGCTCCTGCAGGGTCACGGCACGATCAGCCTTCCGCCGGGGCTGGCGGATTGGGCGGGTCCGCCGCCACGTGCCCATGCGTACGGCCGCTTCGGCGCCAACCCTGTGCGGCATGCACCAGGACGGCATCGATGCCGCGCCGTGTCCGTGGGTGCCGAAGTGGGGCGACGCCTGCCTGGGGCGCCAAGGCGGTGGACCTCATCGACGACCGCCGGCCGATGGACGCGCGGGGCGAGAAGTACGAACGCCCACTGTTCCCACCTCCGCCCGGTTCTGACTGGCCGCCGCTCCAGACACGTCCCGGAAATGTGTTCGAACGCCGGTCCGGCGGAAGGCACGCCCCGTAGGGTGAGAGGCGGCCGATGGCGGCCGACGACCGAGGGAGTCACGCATGACCCGGTATCTGATCTCGTTCGACGACGGCGCGATGACCTTCCCCGAGGAGGATCTGCCCGAGGTGGCCGAGGCCTCGCTCAAGGTGGTGCGCAAGGCCCGGGACGCCGGTGTGTGGGTCTTCGGCGGCGGACTGCAGAGCCAGCGGGCGAGCGTCGTGTCCACCGACGGGACGGTCACCGACGGCCCGTACCCGGAGACCAAGGCGGTGCTCGGCGGGTTCGCGGTCATCGACGTGCCCTCACGTGAGAACGCGCTGGAGTGGGCCGCCGAGCTCGCCGCCGCGTGCCGCTGTGCGCAGGAGGTCCGGGAGATCATGCCCGACCCGACCGACTGACCGAGGACGACGCCCCTCGGGCGCCCACGGCCAGCGCCAGCACGCTGAGCCCGAACATCAGGACGCCCAGGGGGACATGGAACGACGGCACGTGCGCGATGCCCAGCACCACCTGGACCGAGGCGAGGACGAGGAAGCCGGAGGCGTACAGGATGGGGCGGGGCGATCCGCCGCCCGGTCGCCACGCGAGGATCGCCGCGAGCACGTACAGCATCGACGCGGCGTACATCACGCGCGCTCCCGCACTGTGCAGCACCTCGCCGTGCGACGAGGACAGCAGCACTCCGGCGGTGACGGCCTGGAAGAAGATCGCCGAGGTCTGCAGGGCGACCGCGATCCGGAGGAACGTGAGGCTGCGGTGCTCTGCCGTTGTGACTGTGGCCATGACGCGGTCCCTCTTCTGTCGCGCGGCGGCGGATCGCTACCGTCCCCTCACTCCGACGAACCGGGCCCGTGGACTGTCAGGCCGAACACCGGCCTGACGAACGGGGGCCGTGTTCCGTCGAAGGGGCGAGAGCGCAGGCGGACGGGACGGACCAGGGAGCGGACGCGGCCATGAGCACCCCATCGAAGCCAGAGCGGTACGGGTCCGAGCCGGACCTGAGCGCGGTCGTCGGCGAGCGCCGTCATCTGATCAACCTCGCCTACCGGCTGCTCGGTTCGCTGGCCGAGGCCGAGGACGCCGTACAGGAGACCTACGCCCGCTGGTACGCGATGTCGCGGCAGCAGCAGGAGGCCATCGAGTCTCCCGGCGCCTGGCTGACGACGGTGGCCGGCCGCGTCTGCCTCGACCTCCTCGGCTCGGCTCGCGTCCGGCGCGAGCGCTACGTCGGTTCCTGGATACCCGAGCCGCTGCCGGACCGCTCGGAGTGGACGGGCGGCCAGGCCGGCGGCGGGGCGGAGTCGGCCGACCCCGTCGACCGGGTCACCCTGGACGAGTCCGTGACGATGGCCTTCCTCGTCGTGCTGGAGTCGATGACGCCGGCCGAGCGCGTGGCCTTCGTGCTGCACGACGTCTTCCGGTACCCCTTCCCGGAGGTGGCCGGGATCGTCGGCCGGACGCCCGCGGCCTGCCGGCAACTGGCGTACTCGGCGCGCCGGAGGGTTCGCGCCGCGCAGGGCCCGGCGGTACCGGCGGCCGGGCAGGCCGGTGTGGTGCGGCACTTCAAGGAGGCGTGGGAGGCCGGGGACATCAGGGCCCTCGTCGGCCTCCTCGACCCGGACGCCACGATGGCCGCCGACGGCGGCGGCCTGGCCGGCGCCGTCCTGCGCCCGGTGGAGGGCGGCGAGCGCATCGCCGGGTACCTGATCCACATGGCCGGCAGGACCCCGGGCCTGACGCTGCTGGAGCGCACGGTCAACGGCCGGCCCGGCCTGGTCGCCCGGCACGCCGGGGTGACCGTGACGGTGGCGGCGTTCGATGTAACGGGCGGCCGCGTCTCCCGCATCTGGGCGGTCCGCAACCCGGACAAGCTCCGGCCGTGGACGGAGAGCGGCTCGGCCTGACGGCGCCGCTCAGGCGACGTCCGCGCTGCCCTCGCGGTAGACCTTGGCCCAGGCGATGCGGCCCTCCCGGAGCTCGTAGAACGCGGCGATCGGGCAGGTGCGGCGGTCGCCGCGGTAGGTGAGGGTCTCGGTCATCCGGCAGGCCGCGCGGTCGCCTTCGGCGATGAGGTCGTGGACCTCCAGGGTGGGAAGCAGCCCGCGCATCGCCTCGTCGAAGAGCGCGGTGAGTTCCGCGCGGCCACGCACCGTGGTGGTGCCGGTGATCCACACGGCGTCGTCGGTGAAGCCGGCCAGGAGCGCGTCCAGGTCGCGGGCGTTGAAGGCCCCTACGTGCGCGCGTATCGCCGCTACGGCGTTGGTGGTGGTCACGGGTACCAGTCTGGCACCGCCCCGGGGGACCGGCCGGGCCGTGGCCGGTCCCCCGGGGCCGTGGATCGGCCCGGCGTCAGTTGACGCTGACGGCGGACCAGGCGGCCGCCACGGCGTTGTACTCGGCGCTCGAGGCGCCGTAGAGGTCGGTGGCGGCCTTGAGGGTGGCGGTGCGGGCGCCCGCGTAGTTGGTGCCGGAGGTCATGTGGACCGTGAGCGCGCGGTACCAGATCTTGCCGAGCTTGTCGCGGCCGATGCCGCCCACGGTGGAGCCGTTGCAGGTGGGGCTGTTGTAGCTGACGTCGCCCACGGTCTTGGCGCCGCTGCCCTCGGCGAGCAGGTAGGCGAAGTGGTTGGCCACACCGGAGGAGTAGTGGACGTCGAGGTTGCCGACGCCGGAGCTCCAGCAGTCGGCGGAGCTGCCGTCCTTGGAGGGCTTGTCCATGAAGCGCAGCGCGGGCCGGCCGAAGCCGGACTTCACGATGCGCTCGCCGATGAGGTAGTCGCCGGTGTCGGAGGAGTTGCCGGCGTACCACTCGACCAGGGTCCCGAAGATGTCCGAGGTGGCCTCGTTGAGGCCGCCGGACTCCCCGGAGTAGGTGAGGGCCGCGGTGCGCGAGGTGACGCCGTGCGACATCTCGTGCCCTGCGACGTCGAGGGCGACCAGCGGACCGAAGGTGGTGCCGTCGCCGTCGCCGTAGGTCATGCAGAAGCAGCTGTCGTCCCAGAAGGCGTTGTTGTAGTTGCTGCCGTAGTGGACGCGGTTGTACGAGCCCTTGCCGTCGCCGGCGATGCCGCTGCGGCCGTGGACGGTCTTGTAGTAGTCCCAGGTCTCGTTGGTGCCGTACTGGGCGTCGACGGCGGCCGTCGCGCGGTCGGCGGTGGTGCCGGTGCCCCAGTGGTTGTCGGCGTCGGTGAAGAGAACCGCGGGGGCCCGGGAGAAGCAGATGCCGAAGATGCACAGGTCGGTCTTGTTCTGCGCGTCGCCGGTGTAGGTGTCGCCGCGGGTGGCGTCCTTCAGCTGGTAGGTGCTGCCGCTGAGGGTGGTCTCCAGGGAGACGGTTCCGCCGTAGAGGGACTTGCCGTCCCCGGTGGCGGTCTCCAGGGCGTCCCAGGCGTCGATCCGGGCACCGGTTCGGGCGTCGGTGAGGACGACGCGGGCGGCCGGGTTGCCGAGGCTGTCGAGGCCGACGGCGGTGGTGCGCCAGGCCAGGCGGGGCGCGCCGTGCAGTGCGTCGACGATGAGCTGCGGCTTGGCCTTGGCCTGCCGGAACGATGTCCCGCGGTGGGCGGAACGCAGTGCCGCCAGCCCCTTGTCGGCGGCGGTGGCGGCCTTCACGGACGGGGTGGTGCTCGCCACGGCCAGGTCGGAGCGGGTGGCCCGCTCGGCGCCCTCGTAGGTGCCGCCCGGTGCGAGGTGGACGACGAGGTCGCCGCCGAGGACGGGCAGTCCGCGGTAGGTCCGGTCGTAGCGGATGTGCTGGGCGCCGTCCGCGTCGGTGATGACGTCGCGGACGGTCCGGCCCTGCGCGGCGGTGACGGCGAGTCGGGTCGCGTGGGTGGTGACGGCGGCGTCGGCGCGGGCGACGCCGGTGGCGCGGGAGGGGAGGTCGCGGCCGGACGCGGACGCCGCGGAGGGTGTCAGGAGGGCGGCGGTGACGGCGGTCGCGGCCAGCGCCGCGGATATGGCGGTCGCGGCACGTCTGGTGCTGGGCTGCATCGTGCTCCTCTGGTGGGGGGCGTGCGCGGTCCCCGCATCTGCGTCCGGCCACGGTGGGGCGGGCCCGGGTGCGGAGGTGAGGTGGTGCCAGATTTAAGTGCCCATGACATACGGATGTCCAGAGCGCGTCCGTGGTCCACACACGGGAACCGGCCGAAGTCCACACGGCGGTCACGCCATGGGCGCAGCTCAGCCCGGGTGACCGGCGCGGAACGGCCCCCGTCGGTCGTCCCGCGCCGGTCAGCTCCGGTCGAACGCGCCGTGCCTCCCGGCCCCCGCCGAGAAGCGCGCCGCGCCCTCCCCCGCCTCCGCGAGGGACACCCTGCCGTGCCGCAACTCCGCCTCGAGCGCGGCCGTCTCCTCCAGGCCCTCGGCCTCCAGCACCGCGAGCCGGTCGTGCCGCAGGCAGGTCTGCGGGAAGGCCGCGATCTGCGCGGCGAGCGCTTCGGCGGCCGCGCGTGCCCCGCCGGCCGGGACGACCCGGTTGACCAGGCCCATGGCGTACGCCTCGGCCGCGTCGACCGGACGACCCGTCAGGATCAGGTCCATCGCCCGCGAGGTGCCGATCAGGCGCGGCAGCCGCACCGTCCCGCCGTCGATCAGGGGCACGCCCCAGCGCCGGCAGAACACCCCGAGCACCGCGTCCTCCTCGGCGACCCGCAGGTCGCACCAGAGGGCCAGCTCCAGGCCGCCGGCCACCGCGTGGCCCGAGATGGCCGCGATGACCGGCTTGCCCAGTCGCAGGCGGGTGGGCCCCATGGGGCCGTCCCCACCGCTGCCGCCGCCCCCGTCCGCCACATCGGTCACCTCGTTGCCGCGCGGGGTGCCGATGGCCTTGAGGTCGGCACCCGCGCAGAAGGTGCCGCCCTCCCCCCACAGCACCGCGGCGGAGGCGCCGGGGTCGGCGTCGAACGCGCGGAAGGCGTCGGCCAGTTCGCGTGCCGTCGGACCGTCGACGGCGTTGCGCACCTCGGGGCGCGAGAGCACCACCGTGGTGACGGGTCCGCTGCGCTCGACACGTACGGGCATGGCCGGTTCCCTCCGCCGCCGATCACCTCTGCCGGATCAGGAGAGGTTATCGCCGTGGGTCAGGGTCTCCCAGGCGACGAAGAGGTTGTTGCTGCCGGCCGGGCGCTGCGCCTCGGTGAGCGCCTGGGTGTTGGTCATGGCGTAGCCGAGCCGGTTGTGCATCGCGTTGTAGCCGACCTCGGTGACCGGCCCGAGACCCAGGTTGAGACTCCCGCCGCACAGCCACGACGGCACGGCCTCGCCGCGCTGGTACTTGGACTGGAAGCCCAGCGCCTGCCGCAGCCGCTCGCCGACCTGCGGGTAGAGGTCCTCGCCCTGGATGCGGCTGGTCTCCGCGACGTGCGAGATCGACGAGATGCCGTAGCCGGTGTGCGTGAAGTCGCGGCAGGTCTCCTGGGTCAGACCGGTCACGAAGGTGGACTGACCCTGCCAGTAGCCGACGATCTCGTCCCGGGTGTCGAGCCCGCTGCCGGGCACGGTCCTGGGCAGCGCGCCGTCGGTGTCCAGGTAGACGTACGCGGCCACGCGGTTGAGGTAGCGCGTGACGGCCTTGTCGTAGGAGGTGCGGTCGTCGAGGAAGACGGAGATGCCGACGGCGGCCTCCATCATGCTGAGCTCCCAGTTGCCGTTGCTCTTCGAGCCGTTGATGACCTCGGGGAGGTAGACGTCGCGCAGCATGGTGGCGAAGCGGTTCACGTTCGGCCAGCCGGTGTACGTGTAGCGGATGATCTCCGCGGCGCGCGGCCACACCGAGCCCGCCCAGCCGGTCTGCAGCGGGGCGTTGCTGTTGGTGTGGTCGGTGATGGTGGCCGACCAGGCGTCCATCAATTGGATCGCCTTCTGCGCGTACTTGGCGTCGCGTGTGACGTACCAGGCCAGCGCGTTGGTGTAGGCCGCGATGGCGTCCTCGCGCTCGTCGGTGCAGCCGTAGTTGGGGTTGGAGTAGGAGCCGCACTCGACGACCGCGCGCGGCTTGGGGGTCCGCGACTGCGAGGCGTACTTCGACGCCATCATCTGGTCGTACGCGCCCTTCCAGGGCTGCGCCCCGGCCTGCACCTTTCCGCGTACGAAGTCGAGCTGGGCGCGGCTGACCAGGACGCCGGGATGGCTGAAGGCAGCCGGCGCGGCCTCGGCACGGCCGCCGCCGGGCAGTGCGGCCAGGAGGGCGGCGACCAGCGCCGCGACGAGGGCGAAGACGCCCTTGGTGAGGAGACCTTGTGATCTGTGGGACATGGGGGGACGCCTTCCCAGGAGACGGCACGTTCACATGGGTGAACCATGGATGCACCCGTGAACACTGCGATTGAGGGATGACGGTAGGACTAGACCAATACCCCGTCAAGTCCCTTGTCGTACACGGCCGATACTCGTCATGGTGCGGCGCGCGTCGCGACGGGGCCCGCCGCAGCACGGGGACACGTATCTGACCCGCCTCTGTGCGCGACCTCCGGCGGGAGCCCGACCGGCCGCGCTCCGATGGCGACCGGGCCTCCCGTACCCCAGGCTCGATACCCACCCGCCTGTTCCGAAGGGGTCCTCATGGAACTGCAGCTCCAGGACAAGGTCGCTGTCGTCACCGGAGCCGGCAGGGGCATCGGCCTGGCGGTGACGGAGGCGCTCGCGCGCGAGGGCGTCCGGGTCGTCGCGGGCAGCCGCAGCGTCACCCCCGAGGCGGAGGCTCTCCGCGAGGCCCACGAGGTGACCCCCGTGGCCGTCGACCTCGCCACCGCGGGGGGACCCGCCGAACTCGTACGGCAGGCCGCGGAGCGCTACGGCGCCGTCGACATCCTGGTCAACAACGTGGGCTCGGGAAAGTCCCGCGGCAGCTTCCTCGATGTGGACGACGCGGAGTGGGGGCGCGTCTTCGAGATCTCCTTCTTCAGCGCGGTCCGCACGACCCGCGCCGCGCTGCCCCACATGGTGGCGGCGGGCGGCGGCGCGATCGTCAACGTCACGTCCGTCAACGCGCGGCTCCCCTACCCCATGGTCGTCGACTACTCGGCCGCCAAGGCGGCGCTGGCGAACCTGACGAAGTCGCTGTCCGAGGAGTTCGCCCCGCGCGGCGTGCGCGTCAACGCGGTCGCCCCAGGTCCCGTCCGCACGCCCTTTTGGACCGCCCCCGGCGCCTTCGCCGACCAGACGGCCGCGGCGGCCGGGACCACCGCCCAGCAGGCCCTGGACGAGGTCGTGCCGCGCAGCATGGGCATCTCGACCGGGCGCGTCACCGAGCCCGAGGAGGTCGCCGCCCTGATCGCCTTCCTCGTCTCCCCCGTCGCCGGCAACGTCACGGGCGCGGAGTTCACCATCGACGGCGGCCAGATCAAGACGACCTGACGCCGCGGCAGGACACGGCAGAAAAACAGGGGCGGCCGACCCCGTCCCACGAGTCGGCCGCCCCCTCACAGGGCTCTCCCCCACGGTGAACCCCGTGGCCTTGGTTCACGGCATCGGCGTCAGAAGGCGAAGACGCCGGCCGTGTCGCTGCCGCGCAGCATGCACGGGTTGCCGAAGGTCTGCGCGAAGGTGACGCGCCGGCCTTCCCAGACCCCGTCGGCGGTGACCACGACCGGATCCCAGATCCGGGTGCAGGCCACACCCTCCGCGTCGGCGGTCATCGCCGCGAAGTCCCCGTGGACGGCGGCGAGTTCCGCGCAGGCGGCCACCGGGTCCGGGTGGTCGCCGTACGGGGTGGGCCTGCAGCGCAGCACGACCGCGCGCTGTATCGTCGCTGTCGCGGGGTCTTCACCCCTCCCCACGGACAGGACGAGCGCGGACGGCGCGTACAGGCTCGTCGCCCCGGCCGGCCTGGCCTGCGCCGCACCGGCCGCGCCCCCCGCCGAACACATCGCCGCCACCAGGGCCAGGCAGGTCCCCACCGCACTGATCCGCATAGCGAACACTCCTTCGGCACTCGATCCGGATATCGGACGTCGTGGAGTCTTGTGCATCGGGTGCCCGCTCGTCACATCGCTCCGCGACTTTCGGTCACCGATTGTTCACAGTGTGTACTATCCGTTGTGTCGCACTTGCGGTGGGCTGGGCGTCCGGGTGAATGGACTCAGTGGAACCGGGGCCTCCGTGAAAGCGCCTTCACGGATCGACGACATCGTCTCCACATCGGCCGGAAAGCAGCGGGCCGCCGCCGTGTTCCGCACACGACGACGGCCCGTGGGGACGGTGCCCGGGAGCCGCTATCCGCTGTAGCCCGCGAAGATCCGCGAGAACTCGTAGGGGGACTGCGGGATGTTGGTGCACATGTAGAGCGCGCCGGTGCAGGCGTTGCGGTCCCGGGTCGTCTCCCAGAAGGCGAGCATGCCGAGGTGCCTGCCCTGGGCGAAGCTCACCAACTGGCGGGCGTCGGCCTGGTCGTAGATCCGGCCGTCGTCGTTCTGCCCGAGCATCGGCGTGACGCCCACCATCGCCCACACCTGGGCGTCGGACGTGCCGGGGTAGAGGGACTTGAGCTGGGCGAAGGTGCTGTTGGCCGCCTGGATCGCCGCGTCGCCGTAGTCGGCGCTGCGGTAGTAGTCCATCGCCATGACGTTGACGACGTCGAGGTTCACCCCGGCGTCCCGGGCCGAGCGCACGACGCCCAGACCGTCCGCCGTGAGCCCCTCCGGGAGGACGGGCAGGGTGAGGGAGATCCGCAGCCCGGGGTGGGCCTGCTGGAGGCGGGCCAGCGCCTGGGAGCGGCGGGCGACGGACGCCGGGTCGGCGGTGGCGGCGCCCTCGATGTCGAAGTCGGCGTAGGTCAGGCCGTACGCGTTGACCACGGCGTCGTACTCGGCGTACAGCGCGTCGACGGAGCCGCAGGCCTGCGCGAGTTCGATGCCGGTCGCGCCGCCGAAGGAGATCTTGACGTCACCGCCGGCCGCGCGGATCGCGTCGATCTGGTCCTTGTTCCAGCCGTCGCGCGGGTCGTAGGCGTTGAACCACATCGCCTTGCAGGACGAGGCGGTGATGAAGGCCATGGTGAAGCTCTTCAGGCCGCTCGCCGAGGACAGCGTGGTCAGGCTGGGCGTCGGCCAGGCGCCCATGTCGACGTACGGCGCGGTGCGCACGCCGCCCGGGGGCGGGTTGGTGCCGCCGGAGGTGGTCGTCCCGCCGACCGCGCCGCTGTACGCGGAGGTGTTGCCCGCGGCGTCCTTGGCGCGGACGCGGAAGGAGTAGCCGGTGCTCGCCTGCAGCCCGGTGGCGGTGTACGAGGTGCCGGTCACGGCGACGGGCGCGCCGCCGTCCCGGGAGACCTCGTAGCCGGCGACGCTGCCGGAGTCGTCGGTGGAGGCGGTCCACCGGACGGTGAGGGAGGAGGAGGTGGCCGAGCCGACGGTGACCCCGCCGGGGACGCTGGGCGCGGTGGTGTCCGGTCCGCCGCCGGAGCCGGTGCAGGACCCGCCGTTGAGCCTGCAGTTCGCCGGCGCGTCCGTGCCCGAGGAGACCCAGCCGAAGGCGGCGGTAGCACCGGGCGCGAGAGTGCCGTTGTAGTCGCGGTTCTTGAAGGTGTAGTGGCTGCCGCTCCGGGTCATCAGGGTGTCCCAGTACGAGCCGACGCTCGTCCCCGACGGCAGGTCGAACTCGACGGTCCATCCGCTGAGGGTGACGGTGCCGCCGTTGGTGATCGTGTACTGCCCCTGGTATCCGGTGTCCCAGGTGGCCGTCTTGACGAAGGCCGCGCTCGGGGCGGCCGCTGCGGCGGGCGGGGCGAGGATCAGGACGAGCGCTCCGACGAGCGCGGTGACCAGGGCCAGAGTTCTTCGCATCCGGGCCTCCCGTGGGGGGAACACGCAGTTGGTCTGTACCACATGCATCTGGTGTAGACCTATCGGGTTGATGCGTTCGCGTCAATACATGGGACGGTCCGGGATCGTGCCGTCGCACCACCCCTGGGCGGCCGGGCCGGTGGCGATCGGGTGAACCGGCGGCGAGGCCGCACCCGCGGGCAGCCGCGGGGCGGGCATCATCGCTGAAGGCCGGGGCCGGTGCTCCCCTCCCCGATCGTGCCGGGCGGCCCGGGAGGTCGTCATGCACATCCTGCTCATGGCGTCGGCGTTCAACAGCCTGACGCAGCGCGTGTACGCCGAACTCGGCGAGCTGGGCCACACCGTCGCCGTCGAGGTGACACCGGACGGCGACGCCATGCGGGCCGCGGTCGCCCGCCACGAGCCGGAACTCGTCGTCGCGCCCATGCTCAAGGCGGCGATCCCCGAGGACGTCCGGACCGCCCGTACCTGCCTGATCGTGCACCCCGGCCCACCCGGCGACCGGGGACCCGCCTCCCTGGACCGCGCGGTGCAGGAGGGCGTCACCGCCTGGGGGGTGACGGTCCTGCAGGCCGAGGAGGAGATGGACGCGGGCCCGGTCTGGGCCTCGGTGGACTGCGAGGTGCCGCCGGTCGGCAAGAGCGACCTGTACCGGGGCGAGGTCTCGGACGCCGCGATGGAGGCCGTCCTGCTGGCCGTCGACCGGTTCGCCTCGGGCGCGTACGCCCCCCGGCGGCAGAGCGACCCCGCCCTCGCGGCGGCCGTCCGCGTCCGCCCGGCACTCCGCCAGGACGAACGGCGCATCGACTGGGCCGCCGACCCGACCACGACCGTGCTGCGCAAGCTGCGCGCCGCCGACTCACGGCCCGGCGTCCTGGACGAGCTCCTCGGCGCCCGCTGGTTCCTGCACGGCGGCCACCCCGAGGACCGGCTGCGCGGTGAACCGGGGCGGCTGCTGGCCGCCCGGGCGGGCGCGGTGTGCCGGGCCACCCGCGACGGCGCCGTATGGCTCCCCCGGCTGCGGCCCCCTCCCGCCCCGGGCGGCCCGCCCACGTTCGCGCTGCCCGCCGTCACCGCGCTCGGCGACCTCCTTCCGCCACTGCCGGAGGAGCCGCTGCCCCCGGAACTCGCCGGCGAGCGCGACACCTGGGCCGACATCCGCTACCGCGAGGACGGCGCGGCGGGCGTCCTGTCGTTCTCCTTCCCGGGCGGCGCGATGTCCGCCGCCGACTGCCGCCGGCTCCTGGCGGCGTACCGCCACGCCCGCACGCGGCCCACCTCGGTGCTGGTGCTGGGTGGCGCCCGGGACGTCTTCTCCAACGGCATCGACCTCAAGGCCATCGAGGCCGCCGCCGACCCGGGCGCCGAGTCCTGGGCGAACATCACCGCCATCGACGACCTGGTCGAGGCGGTGCTGACCACCACCGACCGCCTGGTGGTCGCCGCGCTCGGCGGCAACGCGGGCGCGGGCGGCGTGATGCTCGCCCTCGCCGCCGACGAGGTCTGGTGCCGCCAGGGCGCGGTGCTCAACCCGCACTACCGCCTGATGGGCCTGTACGGCTCCGAGTACTGGACGTACACCCTGCCCCGCCGGGTCGGCCCCGCCATGGCCGCGCGCCTGACGCGGCAGGCCCTGCCGGTCGGCGCGGCCGCCGCCCTGCGGATCGGGCTGGTGGACCGGCTGCTGATGTGCGGCCCGCGGGAGTTCGGCCCCGACGTCGCCCGCCTCGCTGCCCGGCTGGCCCGCACGGCCGGGACTCAACCCAGGATCGCCGCGAAGAAGGCGGAGGCCGAGCGCCGCGAGGCGCAGCGACCCCTGGCGTCGTACCGCGCCGAGGAGCTGTCCCGCATGCGGGAGGCCTTCTTCGACCCCCGGTCCCCCTACCACGCCCTCCGCTCGGACTTCGTGCACCGCCGCACCCCCGCCGGGACCCCCTCGCACCTGCGGGAGACCCCGGCGGCCTCCTGCCCCTGACGCCGGCGACCCCGCTCATCCCCCGACCGCCGTGACGCGCTCCCCCGTCACGACGGCCGCCGTCCTCGGATGAACGGCCGGCACGCGGCCGCCCCCGCCGTCGGGAAGGCGCGCACCGGCCTCCCGTGGCCACGGCCTCGGGGCGGAGGCCGCACTGCACGGGGCGGTCACCGTATTGGCCCCCTTCGACGTCCCGTCCCGGCGAGCCAGTCGCTATCAAGGGGGATAGATGCCTTTATGTGGCATTTGTCGCTCGATGAGGAGGCATCCCGATGGGTGCGACTGCTTCGACCCAGAACGACGCCGCACGGACCCCGGCAGCCGGGGACGAGCAAGCCCCGATCCACATTCTCTGGATCAACGCGGGGCTGAGTTGCGACGGAGACTCGGTGTCGCTGACCGCCGCGACGCTGCCCAGCATCGAGGAGATCGTCCTGGGCGGCCTTCCCGGCCTCCCCGAGGTCCAGGTGCACTGGCCGCTGATCGACTTCGAGTGCGGTCCGGTCGGGGGCGCCGACACCTTCATCGAGTGGTTCTTCAAGGCCGAACGCGGTGAGATCGAGCCGTTCGTCCTGGTCGTCGAGGGGTCCATCCCCAACGAGGCGATCAAGGCCGAGGGCTACTGGTGCGGCTTCGGCGACAACCCGGAGACGGGCCAGCCGATCACCACCAGCGAGTGGATCGACCGTCTCGCGCCCAAGGCCCTGGCCGTGGTCGCCATCGGCACCTGTGCCACCTACGGCGGCATCCACGCCATGGAGGGCAACCCGACCGGGGCCATGGGCGTGCCGGACTACCTGGGCTGGGAGTGGAAGTCGAAGGCGGGCATCCCGATCGTCTGCGTGCCCGGCTGCCCGATCCAGCCCGACAACTTCGCCGAGACGCTCACGTACCTGCTCTACCAGGCGGCCGGCTCCGCGCCGATGATCCCGCTGGACGACAAGCTGCGCCCGGCGTGGCTGTTCGGCGCGACCGTGCACGAGGGCTGCGACCGGGCGGGCTACTACGAGCAGGGCCAGTTCGCCGACCGCTACGACTCGCCGCAATGCCTGGTCAAGATCGGCTGCTGGGGCCCGGTCGTCAAGTGCAACGTCCCCAAGCGCGGCTGGATGGACGGCATCGGCGGCTGCCCCAACGTCGGTGGCATCTGCATCGCCTGCACCATGCCCGGCTTCCCGGACATGTTCATGCCGTTCATGGACGAACCGCCCGGCGCGCGGCTGTCGAGCACCGCCAGCGGCGCGTACGGCGCGGCGATCCGGAAGCTGCGCTCCATCACGGCCAGGACCGTGGACAAGGAGCCCAAGTGGCGCCACACCGGCCGGAAGCTCACCACCGGCTACAAGGCGCCCTGGTGACCTCCCGGCACCGAACCGGCCACTGACCACCCACCTCCCCCGTTTGACGAAGGGCACGCACACACCATGGCTCCGAAGACGAAGACGGCCGGAGACGGCAGTGGCCTGATGGAGATGTCCTGGGATCCGATCACCCGGATCGTGGGCAGCCTCGGCATCCACACGAAGATCGACTTCAAGCAGAAGCGTGTCGCGGAGTGCTACAGCACCTCGTCGGTCTTCCGCGGCTACAGCGTCTTCATGCGCGGCAAGGATCCCCGTGACGCGCACTTCATCACCAGCCGGATCTGCGGCATCTGCGGCGACAACCACGCCACCTGCTCGGTCTACACACAGAACATGGCGTACGGGGTGAAGCCGCCGCACCTGGGTGAGTGGATCATCAACCTCGGCGAGGCCGCGGAGTTCATGTTCGACCACAACATCTTCCAGGAGAACCTGGTCGGGGTCGACTACTGCGAGAAGATGGTCCGCGAGACCAACCCGGGCGTCATGGAGCAGGCCGACCGCACCGAGGCCCCGCACGCCGCGGAGCACGGCTACCGCACCATCGGCGACATCATGCGCTCCCTCAACCCGCTCGAGGGCGAGTTCTACCGCGAGGCGCTGCAGGTCAGCCGGTACACCCGCGAGATGTTCTGCCTGATGGAGGGCCGGCACGTCCACCCCTCCACCCTGTACGCGGGTGGTGTCGGCACCATCGCGTCGGTGCAGCTGTTCACCGACTACCTCACCCGGCTGATGCGGTACGTGGAGTTCATGAAGCGCGTCGTGCCGCTCCACGACGACCTCTTCGACTTCTTCTACGAGGCCATGCCCGGCTACGAGGAGGTCGGCCGGCGCCGCATCATGCTCGGCTGCTGGGGCGCGTTCAACGACCCGGACCACTGCGACTTCACGTACGCCAACATGACCGACTGGGGGCGGAAGATGTTCGTCTCCCCCGGCATCGTGGTGGACGGGAAGCTGGTCACCAACGACCTCACGCAGATCAACCTGGGCATCCGCATCCTGCTGGGCAGCTCCTACTACCAGGACTGGGAGGGCCAGCAGCAGTTCGTCACCCACGACCCGCTCGGCAACCCGGTCGACCCTCGCCACCCGTGGAACCAGCACACCATCCCCGCGCCCCAGAAGCGCGACTTCGGCGACAAGTACAGCTGGGTGATGTCCCCGCGCTGGTTCGACGGCAAGGACCATTTGGCGCTGGACACCGGCGGCGGCCCGCTCGCCCGGCTGTGGTCCACCGCCCTCAACGGCCTCGTCGACATGGGCTACGTGAAGGCCACCGGGCACAGCGTGGTGATCAACCTTCCCAAGACGCTGACCAAGCCGGAGACCACCTTCGAGTGGAAGATCCCGCAGTGGAGCAACGCCCTGGAGCGCAACCGGGCCCGCACCTACTTCCAGGCCTACGCCGCCGCCTGCGCCTTGCACTTCGCCGAGATGGGGCTGGAGGAGGTCCGCGCCGGCCGCACCCAGACGTGGGAGAAGTTCGAGGTCCCGGACGAGAGCATCGGCGTGGGCTTCACGGAGGCGGTGCGCGGCGTGCTCTCGCACCACATGGTCATCCGCGACGGCAAGATCGCCAACTACCACCCGTACCCGCCGACCCCGTGGAACGCCAGCGTGCGCGACACGTACGGCACCCCGGGCCCGTACGAGGACGCGGTGCAGAACACCCCGATCTTCGAGGAGAACTCCCCGGAGAACTTCAAGGGCATCGACATCATGCGGGCCGTGCGCAGCTTCGACCCGTGTCTGCCGTGCGGCGTCCACATGTACGTCGGCGGCGGGCGCACCGTGGAGAAACTCCACGTGCCCACCGGTCTGAGCGGTATGGCCGGATGAGCGCGGAGCAGACGGCGCGGCGCGTCGAGGAGATCCTCGACGCGTTCGCGGCCTCCGGAGACGGCGAGACGGCGCGTGCCGCAGAGGAACTGGTGCGCACCCTCATGGAGTTCTACGGCGCGGGCCTGGACCGCGCGGTCACGCTCCTGAAGAACGGCTCGGCCGACCCGCTCGCCCTGCTGATGGCCGACGAGATGGTCGCCGGCCTGCTGACCCTCCACGACCTGCACCCCGAGGACACCCTCACCCGGGTCGGCCGCGCCGTGGATGCGGCCCGGGCCGGTGCGACGGTGGGCATCGAGCACTTCGACCCCGAGACCGGCACCCTGCGCCTGAGCGCCCGCGAGGACGGGGGCTGCGGCTGCCCCAGCACCATGGACGCCACCCGGCAGCGCATCGAGGCGGCACTGTCGTGCTTCGCCCCGGAGGTGTCGGTGGTCGAGATGCCGCTCTCCGGTCCGGCGGCAGGCGAGCCCGCGCTGCTCCAGATCGGCAACCGCCCACCGGGGGCGCCATGAGTCCGCAGGTCCCCGGAGCCGGACTGCGCCGCTTCGTGGCGCCCCGGCAGCCCGCCCCCGAGCGCTGCGAGCTGTGCGGGGTGGAGCTGACGGGCCCCCACCGGCATCTGGTCGATGCCGGCAAGCGCGCGCTGGCCTGCGCCTGCGTGCCGTGCGCGCTGCTCCTGGAGCGGCCCGGTGCGGGCGGCGGACGCTTCGCCGCCGTGCCCGACCGGGTGCTCGGCGACCCGGGCTCAGTGCCCGACGCGGCCGCGTGGCAGCGGCTGCGGATCCCCGTCTCGGTCGCCTTCTTCTTCCACAACTCGGTGCTCGACCGGCCCGTGGTCCTCTACCCGAGCCCCGCCGGCGCCACGGAGAGCGAGGTCGACCCCGGCACCTGGCGGTCCGTGTTCGGCGACTCGCCGCTGGCCGGCACGCTGCGCCCGGACGTGGAGGCGCTGCTGGTCCGCCGGGACCGCGACGGGGGCAACGGCGGGGGCGGTGACGGCGGGGAGTGCTACCTCCTCCCGGTCGACCGGGCCTACGAGCTGGTGGGCCGGCTGCGTCTGAACTGGCAGGGCTTCGACGGCGGTTCCGGCGCCCGCGCCGAACTGGCCGCCTTCTTCGACGACGTACGACAGCGGGCCGCACCGGTGGCGCCGCGGGAGGGGTTGCCGACGTGACCGAGCTGGACTTCGGCTGCACAGGTGTACGGGCCGATCCGTACGCCGCCGGACCGACACTGGTCTTCCGGCTGCGGATCACCGCCCCCGCCGGGGAGCGGGTGCACGCCCTCGCGCTGCGCTGCCAGTTGCGCATCGAACCGGCCCAGCGCGGGTACGGCGACGCGGAGGCACGGGGCCTGGGGGATCTGTTCGGCGAGCGCGAGCGGTGGGGCAGCACCCTGCAGCCGATGCAGTTCGCGCAGGTGTCGCTCATGGTGCCGGGATTCACCGGCGAGACCGAGGTGGACCTGCCGGTGCCGTGCACCTACGACACGGACGTCGCCTCGGCGCGGTACTTCGACGCCCTGGAGGACGGCGAGGCTCTGCTGCTGCTGCTCTTCTCCGGCACCGCCTTCGTCGGTCCCGGCGGTTTCCAGGTGCGGCCCGTGCCCTGGGACAAGGAGGCGGTGTGCCGCATGCCGGTGGCGGTGTGGCGCGAGGCGATCGACGCCCACTTCCCGGGGTGCGGCTGGATCCGGCTGCCCCGTACGGCGCTGGAGTCCCTGCGGTCCTTCCGCAGCGCGCACGCCCTTCCCTCGTGGGAGGCGACCGTCGAGGCCCTGCTCGCCGGCGCCGCCGCCCCGGCGGGAGGCGCCCGGTGACGGCCGCCGCGGAACGTTTCGCAACCGCCCGGCAGGCCGCCGACGCCGTCCTGTTCGAGGGCTATGTGCTCTACCCGTACCGGGCGTCCTCGGCGAAGAACCGGATGCGCTGGCAGTTCGGGGTGCTGGTGCCCCCGGCGTGGGCCTCCGCCTCCGGCGAACCCGTCCTGCAGCGCACCGAGATCCTCATGGAACCGCGCGCGGACGCCGCGCTCCACGCGGAGCTGCGCTTCCTGCACGCCCAGCGGCGGACGGTGGAACGGATCCTGCTCGACGGCGAGTTCGAGCCCACCGACGAACTCCGGCTACCGGACCGGGTGCTGGTCCCGTGGGACGAGGGTGTGGAGGAACGCGTCGAGGTGTCCGTCGACGTCGCGGCGCTGACCGCCGAGGACGTCGTCCTGCCGTTCACCGTCCCCGCGACGGAGGACAGCGAGATCGTCACCGGCGCGGACGGCTTCCCCGCCGGGCGGGTCGTACGGCGCCGGGAGCGCCTCGAAGGCGTCCTGCGGCTCTCGGCCGAGGAACTGCCCGGCCCCTACCGGGTTCTGCGGCTGACCGCCGTCGCGGAGAACACCGGGAGCGCCCCGGCCTCGAACCGGGAGGAGGCGCTGCCGCACGCGCTGGTCTCGACCCACCTGATGCTGCGGCTGACCGCCGGCTACTTCGTGTCGATGACGGACCCCCCGGAGTGGGCGAAGGTCGCCGTCGCCGAGTGCCGCAACGAGAACACCTGGCCGGTGCTGGCGGGCGACGACGCCGCGGCGAACGTGGTGCTGTCCTCCCCCATCATCCTGGAGGACCATCCGCGGATCGCCCCGGAGAGCCCCGGCGCGCTCTACGACGCCACCGAGATCGACGAGATCCTGGCACTGCGCACCGCCGCCCTCACCGACGAGGAGAAGCGGCAGGCGCGCGGCACCGACGAACGGGCGGCCGCGGTGATCGACCTGGCCGACTCCATGCCGCCGGAGGTGATGGAGCGTCTGCACGGCGCCGTACGCGCGCTGCGCGAGGTCACCGGTCCGCAGGACTCGCCCGCCGCGGTCCCCGAGACCCCCTGGTGGGACCCGGGCGCGGACGCCTCCGTCGACCCGGCCCGGGACCGCGTCATGGTCGGCGACACCTGGGTGGCCGCCGGCAGCCGGGTCGTGCTGCGCCCGGGACGGCGGCGCACCGACGCGCAGGACCTGTTCCTGCACGGCCGCAGCGCCCAGGTGGAGGCGGTGCTGCACGACGTGGACGGTGGGGTGCACCTCGCGGTGACCGTCGACGGCGACCCCGGCGCGGAGATCCGCCGCGAGCAGGGCCGATTCCTGTACTTCCAGCCCGACGAACTCGCTCCCCTGGAGGACGCGTGAGCACGGGAGGAGTGCTGGTCGCGGGCATCGGCAACATCTTCCTGGGCGACGACGGCTTCGGCGTCGAGGTGGTGCGCCGGCTCTCCGGGCACCCGCTGCCCGACGGCGTCCACGTCACCGACACCGGCGTACGGGGCGTGCACCTGGCGTACCAGCTGCTCGACGGGTACCGCAGCGTGGTCCTCGTCGACGCCGTGGCGCGCGGCGGCGCCCCCGGCACGCTGCACCTCATCGAGGCGCCGCCGCCCGGCACCGCCGGCCCCGGCGAGGCCCTCGTGGACGGGCACCGGATGACCCCGGACACCGTGCTGGCGCTGCTCGACACCCTCAGCGCCGGGACGGGATCCCCCAAGCCCTCCCGGGTCCTGGTCGTCGGCTGCGAGCCGGCGTGCCTGGAGGAGGGCATCGGTCTGAGCGCTCCCGTGGCCGCCGCCGTGGACGAGGCCGTGCGGCTGGTGGTGAGGGTCATCGGCGAGGAGTGCGGCCGGCCCGCGCACCCGCACCCGGTGGCCTGACCGGCCCGCCGCGACCCCCGAAACGCAGCAACGAGCAGAAAGGAGTACCCCCGCCATGTGGAAGATCGCCCTGAGCGCGGTGGGCGCGGCCGTGGCCGTCCTCGCCATGTCCCGCGTCCTGCCCGACGTGAAGCGCTACATGCACATCCGGTCCATGTGAGCCCGAACGGGTAGGCCGTCGCCGGACGGGCGGCGTGGCGGGCCGGGTGCCCCCGGCGCCGGGCCTTCAATGGAGCCGCGTGAGCCGCCGGCGCCGCCCACCGGCCCACCCGGCCCACCGGAAGCCGGGGCCCGGCCGGCACCCGCACACCGGAGAAGAGACGATGCACGAGATGTCCATCGCAGTGGCGGTGGTGGAGCAGGTCGAGGAGGCCGCCGCCCGGCTCGCGGACGGTACGGGCACGGCGCCCTCCGCGCAGTCCGTCCACCTGGAGGTCGGCGAACTCGCCGGTGTCGTGGCGGACGCCCTCGCCTTCAGCTTCGACCTCGCCTGCGCCGGCACCGTCCTGGAGGGCGCGGCCCTCACCACCGAGACCGTACCCGGCCGGGCCCGCTGCGCACGCTGCGCGCGGGACTGGCCCACCGGCATGCCCCCGCGGCTGAGCTGTCCCGGCTGCGACGGCGCGGCGACGGAGCTGCTGGCGGGCCGTGAGCTGCGGATCACCGAGGTGCGGTGGGCCGAGCAGCGCCGTCCGGTCGCCACACTCCCCGAGGAGCGCTGAGAGCCATGTGCAAAGTAACCGATCTGCGGCAGTCCGTGCTGGCCAGGAACGACCGCGGCGCGCAGGAGCTGCGGGAGGAGCTCTCCGCGCGCGGCACCGTCATGGTGAACCTGCTGTCGAGCCCGGGCAGCGGCAAGACCGCGCTGCTGGAGTCCGAACTCGGGCTGGCCCGGCTGCGCGGGGTGCCGGTGGCGGCGCTCACCGCCGACCTCGCCACCGAGAACGACGCGACCCGGCTGGCCCGCTCCGGCGCCCCGGTCCGGCAGGTGCTCACCGACGGGCTGTGCCACCTGGAGTCGGCGATGGTCCGGTCGCACGTCGACACCTGGCTCCCCGAGGGCACGCACCTGCTGTTCGTGGAGAACGTCGGCAACCTGGTCTGTCCCGCCTCGTACGACCTCGGTGAGTCGCTGCGCGTCGTGCTCGCCTCGGTCACCGAGGGCGAGGACAAGCCGCTGAAGTACCCGACGGCCTTCGGGCTGGCGCACCTGGTGCTCGTGACGAAGTACGACATCGCCGGGGCGGTCGGCTTCGACGAGCCGGCCTTCCTCGCGGCCGTGGCGCAGGTCAACCCGGGCGTGGAGGTCGTCCGTACCTCCGCGCGGGACGGCGACGGCGCGGGCGTGCTGCTGGAGCGGGCGCTGGCCGTGCACGCCGGGGCCGCGGTGCACCGTCCGGTGATGGCGCGCACCGCGGTCCAGCACGGCCACACGCACGGGCACGACCACGGGCGCGCCCACGAGCACCTGCACGAGCACCCGCACGAGGACGCCGCCGGGCACACCCGCTCCGTGGACCACACGCACTGATGCCGGGTCAGCCGGGGCCCGCGGCCCGGACCGCGCAGCGCCGCCGGGTGCTGGTCCGGGGGGTCGTGCAGGGGGTCGGCTTCCGGCCGTTCGTGTTCGGCCTCGCCCGTGAACTGGGACTCGCGGGCCACGTCGGCAACACCGGTGACGGGGTGGTCGCCGAGGTCGAGGGCGCCCCCGGCGCCGTCGCGGCCTTCTGCGACCGGATCGGTGCGGAAGCGCCCCCGCTCGCGGTGGTGGAGTCGGTGTCCCACCGCCCCGTACCTCTCGCGGGCGGCACGGACTTCACGATCAGCCCCTCCCGCCCCGGCGACGGGGCCTCCCGCACCCTGGTCTCCCCCGACACCGCCACCTGCGAGGCGTGCCTGGCCGAGTTGCGCGACCCCGGCGACCGCCGCCACCGGCACCCGTTCATCACCTGCACGCACTGCGGGCCGCGCTTCACGATCGTCACCGGCCTGCCGTACGACCGTCCCAACACCACGATGGCGCGCTTCCCGATGTGCGTGAAGTGCCGGGCCGAGTACGAGGATCCCGCCGACCGCCGCTTCCACGCGCAGCCGGTCTCCTGCCACGACTGCGGTCCCCGGCTGCGGCTGGTCCTGCCGGGCGCGGACCGCGCGGGGCGGGAGGGCGAACCGGTCGCGCAGGCGCGGCAGTTGCTGGCGGCGGGCGCGGTCGTCGCGGTGAAGGGCCTGGGCGGCTATCACCTGGCCTGCGACGCGGGCAACGAGGAGAGCGTGCGGCTGCTGCGGGCCCGCAAAAACCGCGGCGACAAGCCGTTCGCCCTGATGGCGCGGGATCTCGCGGACATCGAAGGGCTGGCCCATGTCGGGCCGCAGGAGCGGGGGCTGCTGACCGGCAACCGCCGGCCGATCGTCCTGCTGCGGCGGCGTCCCGAGGCGTGCGAGGTCGCTGAGGCCGTGGCGCCGCGGGTGGCCGATCTCGGGGTCATGCTGCCGTACACGCCCCTCCACCATCTGCTGCTGGGCCTGCCGGGCGACCCGCCGGGGCCCCGGCTGCTGGTGATGACCAGCGGAAATCTGGGCGGGGAGCCCATCGTCACGGACGACGAACAGGCGCTGGAACGGCTGGCGGGACTGGCCGACGCCTGGCTGACGCACGACCGGCCCATCCATGTGCCGTGCGACGACTCGGTGGTGCGGATCTGCGACGGCGAGGAACTGCCCGTGCGGCGCTCACGCGGCTACGCGCCCTTCCCCGTGCCGCTGCCCGTGCCCGTGGTCCCGGCGCTCGCCGTGGGCGGCGACCTGAAGAACACCTTCTGCGTGGGAGAGGGCCGGCACGCATGGCTCTCGGCCCACGTGGGCGACATGGACGACCTGGCGACGCTGACGGCCTTCACCGGCGCCGAGCGGCAGTTGGAGAAGATCACCGGGGTCAGGCCCGCGCTGCTCGCCGCGGACCGGCACCCCGGCTACCGCTCGGTGGGGTGGGCCCGGCGCGAGGCGGGCGACCGGCCGCTGCGGCGGGTGCAGCACCATCACGCGCACGTCGCGGCGGCGATGGCCGAGGCGGGGCTGGACGGCACGAGCCCGGTGATCGGCGTCGCCTTCGACGGCACGGGCCACGGCGACGACGGCGCGGTGTGGGGCGGTGAGTTCCTGCTCGCCGGCTACGACGGCTTCCGGCGGTCCGCGCACCTGGCGTACGTGCCGCTGCCCGGCGGGGACGCGGCCGTGCGCCGCCCCTACCGAATGGCGCTGGCGCATCTGCGGGCGGCCGGCCTCCCCTGGGCGCCCGGACTGCCGTGCACGGACGCCTGCCCGGAGGACGAACGGGCGGTTCTGGCAGTCCAGTTGGAGCGCGGGCTGCACTGCGTCCCGACCTCCAGCATGGGCCGGCTCTTCGACGCCGTCGCCTCGCTGTCCGGGGTGTGCCACCGGGCGGGGTACGAGGCGCAGGCCGCCGTCGAACTGGAGGCCGCGGCCGTGGCGGCGGGCGGCCTGCCCGCCGGGGGCTACTCCTTCGCGCTGCGCCCCGGCGCCGGCGCCGGCGGGGCGACCGCCTGCGATCCGGGCCCGGTGCTGGCGGCCGTCGTCGCCGACCTGGACGCGGGGGTGCCCACCGGGGTGATCGCCGGACGCTTCCACCAGGCGGTGGCCGAACTCGTCCGGCGGGTGTGCGCCGCCGTACGGGAGAGCGACGGGATCACGGCGGTGGCGCTCACCGGCGGTGTCTTCGCCAACGCGCTGCTGTCCTCCGCGTGCGCGCGGGACCTGCGCGCGGACGGGTTCACGGTGGTGCGCCACCGGCTGGTACCGCCCAACGACGGGGGCCTGGCGCTCGGCCAGCTCGTCGTCGCCGCGCGCGGCGGCCCCCCGACCCCCCACCCACAGCGAGGAGACAGCTGATGTGCCTGGCGGTACCCGGCAAGGTGCTGGAGATCGAGGAACGAGACGGCACCAAGATGGCGGTCGTCGACTTCGGCGGCGTGGTGAAGGACGTGTGCCTGGAGTACCTGCCCGACCTGCAGGTCGGCGAGTACGCCATCGTCCACGTCGGTTTTGCGCTGCAACGGCTCGACGAGGAGTCCGCGCGGCAGACGCTCGCCCTCTTCGGGAACCTCGGGCTGCTGGAGGAGGAGTTCGGCGACCCCTGGCAGCAGGCGGCCGCCGAGGCGGGAACGACGGCGGAGGCGGAGCGGTGAAGTACATCGACGAGTTCCAGGACCCGGAGCTGGCCCGGCGACTGCTGGACGACATCCACGCGACGGTGACCAGGCCCTGGGCGCTGATGGAGGTGTGCGGCGGCCAGACCCACACCATCATCCGGCACGGCATCGACCAGCTCCTGCCGAAGGAGGTGGAACTCATCCACGGGCCCGGCTGCCCGGTCTGCGTGACCCCGCTGGAGGTCATCGACAAGGCGCTGGAGATCGCCTCCCGCCCCGGGGTGATCTTCTGCTCCTTCGGCGACATGCTGCGCGTCCCCGGCACCGGGCGCGACCTGTTCGGCGTCCGCGGCGAGGGCGGTGACGTGCGCGTCGTCTACTCCCCGCTGGACGCGCTGCGGATCGCCCGGGAGAACCCGGACCGCGAGGTCGTCTTCTTCGGCATCGGCTTCGAGACCACCGCCCCGCCCAACGCGATGACGGTGTACCAGGCGCGGAAGCTCGGCATCGCCAACTTCAGCCTGCTGGTGTCCCACGTCCGCGTCCCCCCGGCCATCGAGGCCATCATGCGCTCGTCGGACTGCCGCGTGCAGGGGTTCCTGGCGGCCGGTCATGTGTGCAGCGTGATGGGGACGGAGGAGTACCCGGAGCTGGCGGACGGCTTCGGCGTGCCCATCGTCGTCACCGGCTTCGAACCGCTGGACATCCTGGAGGGCGTGCGCCGCGCGGTCCGCCAGCTGGAACACGGCGAGTACCGGGTGGAGAACGCCTATCCGCGCGCCGTCCGCCCGGAGGGCAACCCCGCTGCCAGGGCGATGCTCGCGGACGTCTTCGAGGTCACCGACCGGGCTTGGCGCGGGATCGGCGTCATCCCCGACAGCGGCTGGCGGCTGTCCGAGCGCTACCGGGAGTACGACGCCGAGCACCGGTTCTCCGTCACCGGCATCGCTACGCGGGAGCCGGCGGAGTGCCGCAGCGGCGAGGTGCTGCAGGGCCTGATCAAGCCGCACGAGTGCGAGGCGTTCGGCGGTGTCTGCACGCCCCGCACCCCGCTCGGCGCCACGATGGTCTCCAGCGAGGGGGCCTGCGCCGCCTACTACCTCTACCGCCGGCTCGGCGGCACCAGCGCACCCCTGGAGGCGAGCCCCGTTGGCTGACATCGCACAATCCCTGGCCGCCCCGGACTTCTCCGGCTGGACCTGTCCGGCGCCGCTGCGCGACCAGCCGCGGGTGGTGATGGGCCACGGCGGCGGGGGCGCGCTGTCCGCGGAACTCGTCCGGTACGTCTTCGCCCCCGCTTTCGGCGGCGAGGTGCTGTCCGGGCTCGCCGACTCCGCGACCGTGACGCTGGGCGGCGCCCGGCTGGCGTTCTCCACCGACTCGTACGTGGTGCGGCCGCTGTTCTTCCCCGGCGGCAGCATCGGCGACCTCGCCGTCAACGGCACCGTCAACGACCTGGCGATGAGCGGGGCGACGCCGGCCTACCTCTCCTGCGGCTTCATCCTGGAGGAGGGCGTGGAGATGTCGCTGGTGGCCCGGGTCGCGGAGGCGCTCGGCGCGGCCGCGCGCGCCGCGGGGGTGGAGGTCGTCACCGGCGACACCAAGGTCGTCGAGGCGGGCCACGGAGATGGGCTGTACGTCAACACGGCGGGCATCGGGCTGATCCCCGACGGTGTCGACATCCGTCCGCAGCGCGCCGCGCCGGACGACGTGGTCATCGTCAGCGGGGCGATCGGGGCGCACGGGGTCGCCGTGATGAGCGTGCGCGAGGGCCTGGAGTTCGGGGTCGAGATCGAGAGCGACACGGCGGCGCTCGGCGGGCTGGTCGAGGCGGTGCTGCGCGTCACCACGGACGTGCACGTGCTCCGGGACCCCACACGCGGTGGTCTGGCGGCCGCCCTCAACGAGATCGCGGCCGCCTCGGGCGTCGGTGTCGTCCTGCAGGAGCGGGCGGTGCCCGTGCCGCCCGCGGTGGCCAACGCCTGCGCGGTGCTGGGCCTGGACCCGATGTACGTCGCCAACGAGGGCAGGCTCGTCGCCTTCGTGCCCCGCGCGGTCGCCGAGGAGGTGCTGGCCGCGATGCGCGCGCATCCGCTGGGCGCGGGCGCGGCCGTCATCGGCGAGTGCGTGCCGGACCACGCGGGCATGGTCGTCGCCCGTACGGGGCTGGGCGGGACGCGGGTGGTCGATCTGCCGCTGGGTGAGCAACTGCCGCGCATCTGCTGACCGTCCGGGGCTCCGGCCGGTCCGCCGAACGCGGGCCGGCCGGAGCCCCGTGCGCGCCGCACGGGCGCATCGTCGAGGAACACCCAGGAGGACGATGTGGCGTTCCGGCATCCCGCCGAGCGGACCGAGGACGAGACCGGACGGGGCCGGTTCGAGCGGCTCGCCGAGGCGGCGTCCAACTTCACGGCGTCGCCGCTCTTCTACTGCGTCTGCCTGCTCCTGGTGGCCGGCTTCCTCGTCGCCCACGCCCTCGGGCTGCCCCTGAAGTGGCAGTTGTTCGCGGCGGATCTGATGACCGCGGTCACGCTGCTGCTGCTCGCCCTGCTCAAGAACGCCGAGCGCCGCGCCGAGCACGCCGTCCAGCGAAAGCTGGACGCCATCGCCGCCGCGCTCCTGGAGCAGGGCGGCAGCTCGCACGAGGCACGGGACGCGCTGCGCGGCGTGATCGGGCTCCACGAGGACGCATGACCGCCCCGAATTCTGACGATACGTCAAAGCGGTTTCGGAGCGCGACATCTGTCGCGACGTCACCTGTTTGCGGGCAAACCCGGCATTCTTCTCGGGGGACCGGGTGCATACCTCCTGACCTGCGGCGACATACCGAGGGCACGGCCCCTGACGGCCGACTGCGGCGCCGTGCGCAGGTTCCCCGGGTGGCAGGCCCCCCTGGGTGCTGTTTTGCTCCGCGTGGAGCGGACCGCGCCGGGACCGCTCTTACCCGCCCGTTCACCTGGAGGCTGCCTCATGCCCACCACTCGCGTTCTTGGCGGCGTCGCCATGGCCGCGGCCGTCATCGGTCTCACTGTTCCCAATGCCTCTGCCAGCGACATCTCCGATGCCTGGGTCACCCCCTACTACGCCGTTCCCGGAATGCGGCTGACCGTCACGACCACGGCCTGTCCCGACGCCAACTACTCCAAGGGCCAGTCCGAAGCCGGCGGCCAGGTCAACCTGCTGCCCCTGGGCAGGAGCGGCCTGCTCGCGGGCACCTTCCGGGTGCCGAAGCACACCCGGCCCGGCTGGTACACCGTGACGGTGCGGTGCCCCCCGCGTACCCAGACCACCGCGTCCTTCCGGGTCGTCCGGGGCCCCGCGCACGGGTTCTCCGGCCTGAACCGCGGGTTCTCGGGTCTGGAGTGCGACGACGACTTCGGTCCCGTCGGCCGCCGGTCCTCCGGACGCTGACCCCCGGAGCCCCGGGTCTTCGGACCGCCGCCCCGGCCGCCGCCGAGCACCACGGTGGCGCGGCCGGGGCGGCGGGGCACGGGACCCCGGGCGGGGTTGCGGGGGACGTTCCCGCGCCGGCCCTGTTCACGCTTCCGGGTGGCGATCGGCGTCCGGACGGAAGAGTGTGGAGGGAAGAGGGGGCGCGCGGCCCGCAAGGCGGCGCCGAAGCGGTGGCGGCGCGTGAGCGAGGAGACGGACATGCGAGAGAACGAGATGGGTGACGAGGTCTACCAGCCGGACGGTTCAGAGGTCCAGGACGACGCCGGGCTGCTGGAGCCCGAGGACACCCTCGACTACCACGGTGTCGACCAGATACTCGACGAGGGCTACTCACCGCCGGAGCGGCCCTGGGCGGTGAACAAGCCCGCCACCACGGCGGCGGGCCGCCTGCGGGGCGAGACGCTCGACGAACGCCTCGCCGAGGAGCTCCCGGACCTGCCGATCCCCGACGGGGACGGCATCGGGGACGCGTGGGACACCGACGGGGAGCTGATCGACGGCGAGGTCGGCGGACCGCGCGCCGGGCGACTGGTCGCCCCCGACGAGGGGGCGCACTACGACACCGAGGGCATGGTCGCCCAGGACATCGGCATCGACGGGGCGGCCGCCTCGGCCGAGGAGGCCGCGATGCATCTCGTACCGGAGTCCGAGGAGTACTGACCCGGGTCGGACCGGCCGAGCCGGCCGGGGCCCGCGGCCCGGCGGACGGTTCACGCGCCCGGGGGAGCGTCCTCACGCATGCCGGGCCCGCCGCCGGCCGCCTTTCCCTCTCCCGCCCGGGACCGCGCATCGCACTGCAGGGGCGGGGCGCCGATGGCGCAGTAGAGCTTGCACGGCGGGGCCGGCTTCACCGGTTCCTCGGGGGTCTCCCGCAGGACGTCCGAGCGGATGCCGAACCAGGCCAGCAGCGAGCCCGCCACCAGCATCCCGGCGCAGATCACGACGGCGACGCGGAAGCCGTGGCCGAAGGCGGCCGGGTCCTCGTAGTCGTCGCCGGAGAGGCCGGCCATCAGCGGCAGGGCCGCCACCGCGAGCAGACCCGCCGCCCGCGCCACCGCGTTGTTCACTCCGGACGCGGTACCCGCGAGCCGTACGTCGGCGGCGCCGAGGACGGTCGCGGTGAGGGGGGCGACGGTGGCTGCCAGGCCCAGCGCGAAGACGCACACCGCGGGCAGGACGTCGGCGACGTAGGACGCGTCCGCGCCGATCCGCGTCATCAGCAGCAGGCCCACGGCGGAGATCGCCGGGCCCACCGTCATGGGGATGCGCGGCCCGATGCGCTCGGCGAGGCGGCCCGCGCGCTCGGACAGGGCCAGCATGATGACCGTGATCGGCAGCAGCGCCGTCCCGGAGGCCAGCGGGGAGTAGCCGGCCTCGGTCTGCAGCTCCAGCACCAGGAAGAAGAACAGGCCGCCGAGTGCCGCGTAGACCGCGAAGGTGACCAGGTTCGCGGCGGTGAACTGGCGGTTCGCGAAGAGCCTCGGCGGGAGCATCGGGTGCGGGCTGCGCCGCTCGGTCACCACGAACCCGGCGAACGCGGCCAGGCCCACCACGCCGGAGACGCAGACGGCGGTGATGTCCGGGTGGCTTCCCCCGGCGGCGATCAGGGCGTAGGTGACCCCGGCGAGCCCGACCGCGCCGAGCACGGCGCCCGCGACGTCGAAGCCGCCGCTGACGCTCTCGCCGCGGCTCTCCGGGACGTGCCGGGCGGCGACCACGATGACCAGGGCCGCCAGCGGGAGGTTGATGAAGAACACCCATCGCCAGCTGACGGCGTCGACCAGCCAGCCGCCGAGCAGCGGCCCCAGCGCCCCCGCGATGCCGCCCAGGCCCGACCACACGCCGATCGCGCGGGCCCGGTCCCGGGAGGCGAAGGACGCCTGGATCAGGGCCAGCGAACCGGGGGTCAGCAGGGCACCGCCGACACCCTGCAGGGCGCGGGCGCCGATCAGCATCTCGATGCTCGGCGCGATGCCGCACAGCAGGGAGGCCAGCGCGAACCACACCGTGCCGATCATGAACAGCTTGCGGCGCCCGAAGCGGTCGCCGAGCGAGCCGCCCAGCAGGATGAGCGCGGCGAGGGTGAGGGTGTAGGCGTTGATCGTCCACTGGAGGCCGGCGAGCGTGGCCCCGAGGTCCTTGCCGATCGTCGGCAGGGCGACGTTCACAACGGTGCCGTCGAGGAGCGTCATGCCCGAGCCCAGGACCACCGCCGCGAGGACCCAGCGCCCGCTCGCCCCGCCCAGTGTGAGCGTCCCGGCCCGGTCCGTCGTGCTCGCGGCTTCCGTCATCGCACCCTCCGCCATTCCCCGTGGTCCCCGCGGGTCGTCACCGAATCTACCCCCGCGGCCGGGGTATCGCGTGGCGGTGGGCCGCGTCCGCACGCTAGCTTGGCGCCGGTTGACGATCATCGCGGACCAGGGGGAAGCATGCGCAGGCTGACGTATTTCGTGGCGTCGACGATCGACGGTTTCGTGGCCGGTCCGGAGGGTGAGTACGACTTCCTCGCGGCCGTGGGCGACCACATGGAGACGGTACTCGCGGAGTACCCGGAGACCCTCCCGGTCCAGGCCCGCGGCCCGCTGGGCATCGCCGACGCGCCGAACCGGCGGTTCGACACGGTGCTGATGGGCCGGGCCACCTACGAGGTGGGGGTGCCGTTCGGGGTGACCAGCCCGTATCCGCACCTGCGGCAGTACGTGGTGTCGGGGAGCATGGCCGCGAAGCCGGACCCCGAGGTGGAACTGGTCCCGGGCGACCCGCTGGAGTTCGTGCGCGAGCTCAAGCGACAGGACGGGGCGGGCGTCTGGCTGTGCGGGGGCGGCCGCCTGGCGGGCTCGCTGCGCACGGAGATCGACGAGCTGGTGGTCAAGATCAACCCCGTGGTCGCCGGCGCCGGTGTGCCGCTGTTCGCGGGCGGTTTCGCCCCGCAGGCGTACGACGTGACCGAGGTGCGCACACACAAGAGCGGCGTGCTGATCGTGACGTACGCCCGCCGGGAGGACTGAGCGGCCTCCGCGGCGCCGCGGCGCGGGAATCCCGTGCCGCGGCGGGCGTTGGAACAGAGGTGATCGCACCGCGGCTGCCCCCGATTCCGTTCTCGATCCTCGACCGCTCGCCCGTACGCGAGGGCGCGGAGCCCGCGCAGGCACTCCGGGACACGCTGTGGCTGGCGCGGCACGCCGAGGAGCTGGGCTACCACCGCTTCTGGGTGTCGGAGCACCACGGGGTGCCGGGCGTGGCGGGGTCCGCGCCCGCGGTGCTGGCGGCGGCGGTCGCCGCGGCCACGTCCCGGATCCGGGTCGGCACGGGCGGGGTCATGCTGCCCAACCACCGGCCGCTGGTGGTGGCGGAGCAGTTCGGGGTGCTGGAGTCGCTGTTCCCCGGGCGGATCGACATGGGGCTGGGCCGGTCGGTGGGCTTCACGGACGGAGTGCGCCGGGCGCTGGGACGCGATGCCCGCGCCGCCGGGGACTTCGAGGAGCTGCTGACCGAACTGCTCGGCTACTTCACCGGCACGGCGGGCCCCGGCGCGGTGCACCCGCGGCCGCCGGAGGGGATGCGCGTCCCGGCGTTCGTACTGGCCACAGGGGCAGGGGCGGCCACGGCGGCGGCGTTCGGACTGCCGCTGGTGATCGCCGCGGTGCGGGGCGAGGAACGCATGCGGGAGGCGATCGACGGCTACCGCGCGGCGTTCCGGCCCTCGGCGTGGGCGCCGCGTCCGTACGTCGTGGTGTCGACCCCCGTGTCCGTCGCCGAGACGACGGAGGCCGCCCGGCGGCTGCTGGTCTCCGAGGCCTGGTCGCTGGCGCGCTCGCGTACGCGGGGCGAGTTCCCGCCCCTGGCGCCGCCGGACGAGGTGCCGGCCGGGCAGATGACGGCACGCGAGCGCGAGGTGTTCGAGGGGGCGCTGTCGAACGGCGTCCACGGCACCGGGGACGAGGTGGCGGCCGCGCTGTCGGGCCTGGTGGCCCGCACCGCGGCGGACGAGGTGCTGGTCACCACGGCCGGCTACGACCGGTCGGCGCTGCTGGACTCGCACCGCCGCCTGGCGCGGCTCGCGGAACTGGGCGCACGGGCCGTGGCGGCGGGCTGAGGCGCCGACTGGCGCGGTCCGAGGCGACCCGCCCCGCCACGGCGGCGGGTTGGGCGCCGGGTCCCTGAACTCGCCGTCCAGGGTCCGAGGCGACCCGCCCCGCCACGGCGGCGGGTTGGGCGCCGGGTCCCTGAACTCGCCGTCCAGGGAGCGGTCCTGGCCGGACATGACGTCCCCCGTGACGGCCCTGTCACGGCGGTGCCGTCAACTCGCGCCCGGCCCCGGCCGGGTGTGCCTGGCGTGGACGTCAGACCGCGGGGCCCTCGTACACGTCGTCGTTGCGGCCCTCGGCGAACTCCCACCACGACAGCGGCAGCCAGTCGCCGTCCACGAAGGCGTCCACGGAGGAGCCCAGACCGCTGATGGCCACGCGCGTGCCGACCGGGTACAGCGTGCCGGACAGGCCGGGCACGGGGACGAGCAGCGTTCCTGAGCGCTGGGCCATTGTTCCCGCCTTTCTCCGCGGTCAACCGCAAATCGACATATTTACGGCAAGAATAGCTGGCTTGTCTCGTACCCCCCAAGGAGGCAGCATGAGAAATAGGTCACGTAAGCCATGAATCCGACACCAATCGGAGGTGTCCACGTGAAGGCCGTCGTCTACAAAGGACCGTTCGAAGTAGCCGTCGAGGAAGTCGACAATCCGCGCCTGCAGCACCCAAACGACGTGGTCGTCAGGGTGACCTCCACCGCGATCTGCGGCTCCGACCTGCACATGTACGAGGGCCGGACCGCCGCGGAGCCCGGCATCGTCTTCGGCCACGAGAACCTGGGAATCATCGACCAGGTCGGCGAGGGGGTCACCACCCTCAAGCAGGGCGACCGTGTGGTCATGCCCTTCAACGTCGCCTGCGGATTCTGCAAGAACTGCTCGGCGGGTTTCACCGGCTACTGCCTGACGGTCAATCCGGGGTTCGCCGGAGGCGCTTACGGCTATGTGGCCATGGGTCCCTGGCCGGGCGGTCAGGCGGAATACGTGCGCGTTCCGTACGCGGACTTCAACTGTCTGAAACTGCCGGAGGGCACCGCCAACGAGTCCGACTTCGTGCTCCTGGCCGACATCTTCCCGACCGGGTACCACGGGTGCGAGCTCGCCCAGGTCTCCCCCGGCGAGAGCGTCTCGGTGTACGGCGGCGGCCCGGTCGGGCTGATGGCCGCGTACTCGGCGATGCTGCGCGGGGCGGCCAAGGTGTTCGTCGTGGACCGGGTGCCGGAGCGGCTGCAGAAGGCCGAGGAGATCGGCGCGATCCCGATCGACTTCACCAAGGGCAGTCCGGTGGACCAGATCAAGGAGCACATGAAGGGCGAGGGCACCGACAAGGGCGTCGACGCGGTCGGCTACCAGGCCCAGGCAGGCGGCGCGGGCCGCGAGGAGCCCGCGGCGGTGCTGAACTCCCTGATCGACACCGTGCGCCCCACCGGCGCCCTCGGCATTCCCGGCCTCTACGTGCCGTCCGACCCCGGAGGGCCGGACGAGCAGGCCAAGAGCGGCCGGCTGCTGGTCGCCATCGGCCGGCTCTTCGAGAAGGGCCTGCGGCTGGGCACCGGGCAGTGCAACGTCAAGCGCTACAACCGGCAGCTGCGCGACATGATCATCGAGGGTCGCGCCCGCCCGAGCTTCGTGGTCTCCCACGAGCTGCCCCTGGCGGACGCGCCGTCGGCGTACGAGAAGTTCGACAAGCGGATCGAGGGCTACACCAAGGTCGTCCTCCACCCCGGTCAGGGCTGATCCGCCGCTCCGCCGGCCCTCCGGTCGTCGACCGGGGGGCTGCGGGCTGTGCGGCCCGCAGGCGCAGCGGAGTGGCTGACGGGCGCTGCCGGCGGGCGGGTCGACTGTCCCGCCGTCGCGCGCCCTTCAGGGCACAGCGGCTGGCTGCGGACCCACCGGCATCACCGGAACCACCGGACTCGGCCGCCCCGCGCGGGCCCGGCTAGCAGCTCTCCGGGCCCTGGGCGTCGTACGGGCCGGAGGGGCTGACCTCCTCCAGGGTGTACGTGTACAGGTCGAACTCCACCAGTCCGTCCGCGTTGGTGGTGACCCGCGGCGGACGGGTCCCGGGATACCGGGAGGCGATGACGTCGGCGACCCTGTGGGCGGTCGCCGCGTCTGCCGCGGCGATGCGCACATAGGCCACGCCCGGTTCGTACAGCGGTCCGAGTTGTCCGGTCATGCTGCTCCCCTTGTCCCGTCCGTCCGGCGGATTACCGCTGGAGACAGCCCGTCGGTCGTCGCGGTTGCCCACGCGGGCTGCGTTCACTCGAAGTTGTCAATGCGGCGGCTCAGGACAGCAGGAAGTCGGCCTTCCCGTCCTTGGCACCCTCGATGAACATCCTGATCTCGTGGTCCGTGTAGATGAGTGCCGGCCCGTCGGGGTCGGTGGACTGCCGCAGTGCGACCCTGCCGTCGGCCAGTTTCATGGCCTCCACGCAACTTCCCCCGTTGCCGCCGCTCCACGGCTTGTGCCAGCCCTCGCTGCCGAGGTCGAGGGCGCGCATGCCGTTGTATATGCGGTCGTCCATGTGTGTCAGATCTCCTTGCGGATGCCATCGAGGATGGCCGCGGTGCTGTGTGCAGGCGCGGCTTGCGCGCACATCCGGTCCAGTGCCTCGAGGAACGTCGAGACGTCGTCCACGTCGTCCAGGTAGGCGGCGCCCACCAGGCTCTCGGTGAACACGACGTCCGGCAGCTCGCGGATCTGGAACCGGAAGATGTGGAACGGCCCGTACATCGCCGGGTGCGGCCCGGCGTCGAAGGGCATGATCTGCAGTCTCACCTGCGGCATCTCGCACGCCTCGGCCAGCCGGTCCAGCTGCGCGCGCATCACCTGGGGGCTGCCGATGGGGCGGCGCAGCACGGTCTCGTCCATGACCACCCACAGCAGCGGGGCGTCCGGCCGGGCGAGCAGTGCCTGCCGCTCCCGGCGGAGCGCGACCAGGCGCTCGAGCTCCTCCGTGGTGGCGCCGGGGCGGCCGGCCCTGAGCACGGAGCGGGCGTAGTCCTCGGTCTGCAGCAGTCCGGGGACGTAGTGCGGCTCGTAGGCGCGGATGATGGCCGCCTCGCCCTCCAGACTGACGAAGGCGCTGAACCAGGACGGCAGGACGTCGCGGTAACGGTGCCACCAGCCGGGGCGGTTGCCCTGCCTGGCGAGGTCGATGAAGGTCGCCGCCTCGGCGGCGTCGACGCCGTACAGCGCC
Source organism: Streptomyces sp. PA03-3a (assembly GCF_033792735.1). Taxonomy (NCBI): domain Bacteria; kingdom Bacillati; phylum Actinomycetota; class Actinomycetes; order Kitasatosporales; family Streptomycetaceae; genus Streptomyces; species Streptomyces sp. PA03-3a. Next base: position 65,588 of record NZ_JARAVM010000016.1, on the reverse strand, counting down.
AGCAGCTTCTCGACGTACGGGATGCGCAGGCCGACCTCGGCCTTCTCCATCCGGCGCACCGTGGCATGGGTGACGTCCAGCTCGCGCGCGGCCCGCTCGTACGAGCAACCGGCCTTCTCCCGCAGGTCGTGGAGGCGTTTGCCGAGGATCACGCGGAGGACGGTCGGCGCCCCGCTCGCCCTCGCCTCAGCCACGCTGCAATTCCCGCATGGCAGAAGTGTGCCATGTCACGAATGGAACCCACACCCTGCTACTGGCGATTGTGCAATTTGCAGAATGACCCTTGCCTTCTGTGTAAGCAGTGGCCATAGTTGCGTGTGTGCTCTATGCCATCAGCGCCCGGGACACCTTCCGGCTCCGACTGCCGGCGCAGGCCTCCTCGGTCGGCGTCGCGCGCCGCCAGGTGCGCTCCGCGCTGGGCAGATGGGGCCTGGTGGGGCTGGGCGACGACGCCGGCCTCGTGGTGAGCGAGCTCTTCACCAACGCCGTGGTGCACAGCGGCAGCGACCACGTCGCGTGCCTGCTCTGGACGGCGGCCGGCAAGCTGCACATCGAGGTCGTCGACGAGGGGCGCGAGCCCGCCGGCCCCCTGCCGCGCGCGGCCGCCGACGGCGACGAGAACGGCCGCGGGCTCGCCCTCGTCGCCCATTTGGCCGAAGGGTGGGGCGTGCGCCCGTCGGCGCACGGCACCGGTCGCGCGGTGTGGGCGATCCTGTCCTGCGGCCGTACCGAGGCGGCCCGGCGCAGCGGTTGAACGCCGGCTGACGTCCCGCCGGTGTCCGCGGGAAGGGTGGTCGTCGCCGGGGCGCGCCGTATTGGGATGGTGGCACCCCGCCTCCGGGCATAGGCTTCTCCCGACGGAAAGGCCCTCGGGGGAGCACCAACCCCCCTGCCTCCGCCCCGGGAGGAACCGCCCACCGCGGTCCCCGCCCGGTTCCGCATCCGGCGCCACCGCGTCCGCTCAGCCATCAGCCCGACCGGGCGGTCGGCGTCCGGCAGCGGCCGGGCCGGCGTCCGGCTCACCCGACACGAAGGAGTGCGCGGTGACACCCGAGAAGTCCAAGCGGAACCAGCTCCCCAAGGAGCCCGACGATCAGCCCGCGCAACAGCGGGAGGTGCGGAACCTGGACGTCTGGGCCAGGTCGGCACCGATCCGACTGGCCGGCTACGAGGACGATCTGAACGAGCCGCACATCCTGCGGAGCATCGACTGACCCTCGGGCACGGCCGGTTCACGGGCCGTACGGGCAACGAAGCCCGGACGGCCCCTGCCGTGTCCGGCCTCTCAGGGCGCCGCGTCCGCCGCGCCCACGACGCGGCCGCCTGGTGGCTCGATGGCGTAGAGGTCCAGCACGTCGGGCGGCGCGGCGAGGCCCGGTCCCCCGGCGCGGACCCACGCGACGATGTCGTCGACGGCGCCCGGATCGTTGACCAGCCCCAGCCAGACCGGTCGCCCTCCGGCGGCGCGCGCCTGCGGCGAGGGCTGGACGACCACGACGTTCGCCTGCTCGCACACGTCGAGGCACCGCGTGGCGCGCACCCGGCAGATCCCGGCGAGTTCCCGCCGGAGCCGGTCGAGTTGAGCGTCGTGGTCGACGCCGGGGACCTTCTCCGTACCGCAGCAGCAGTCGCGGCAGACGCTCACCGTGCAGGCGCCCGGCCGCGGCCCACCGCCGCTCATGTGAGGGTGATCCGCACACCCACGGTGCCCTCGCGGCCGCGGCGCAGCCGGCTGCCGAACATGGTCAGCCGGCCGAACAGCCCGTACTTGCGGGCGACCAGGGAGCGGTAGCGCTCGGTCTCCTCCGGGCCGAGGATCTCGGCCCGGGCGGGCACCTGCTCCCCGGTGGGATTGCCGCGTACATCGCAGGGGCCGACCAGCACGTCGGCGCGGTTGCGGATCCGCTTGATCTTGCCGGAGTCCGCCGCGGTCCACGCGCCGAGCGCCTCACCGTCGCGGACCACCCAGACCGGGGTGGGAACGGTACGGCCGTCCCGACGGTAGGTGGTGACCAGTAGGTACTTGCCCGCCGCGAGCCGGGCGGACGCGCTGTCCTCGATCATGGACCCAGGCTACGCGGGTACGGGCGCCTCGGCCGGTGCCGGGAGCGACTTGCCCAGGCACACGCTGAGCGGACTGTCCTTGTAGTGGCCGAACTTGGCCACCGGTGTGTAGCCGCAGGAGGCGTACAGGGCGATCGCCTCCGGCTGCATCTGCCCCGTCTCCAGCACCATCCGGGTGCGGCCCGCCGCGGCGGCGCCGGCCTCCAGGGCGGCGAGCATCCGGCGCGCGAATCCGCGGCCCCGTGCCTGCGGCACCACGTACATCCGCTTGACCTCGGCGTCGCCGTCCTCGAAGCCCTCGGGGGAGGCGTCCTGGCCGCGCCAGCCGCCGGTCACGACGGGGGCGCCGTCGAGGTAGCCGACCATGAACTGACCGTGCGGGCCGTCGAAGTGGTCGGCGTCCATCGCGGTCGCGTCGGGGCCGCCGTACCGCTCCACGTACTCCTGCTGCACCTGCTCGGTCAGCAGCACGGCGTCGGGGTGGTCGTAGCGCGTCTTCCGGATCTCCACCCGCACATCGTACGGGTGTGCGGCCTACGCCCCGGTACGGGCACCCTGCGGCCGCCGGGTATCGTCCCCGTCATGCTCACCGTGACCACCGTGAACGTGAACGGGCTGCGCGCCGCGGCCAAGAAGGGCTTCCTCCCCTGGCTGGAGGCGACCACGGCCGACGTGGTGTGCCTGCAGGAGGTCCGCGCCGAGGCCGCGCAGCTGCCCGAGGAGGTCCGCGCACCGGAGGGCTGGCACGTGCTCCACGCGCCGGCGGCCGCCAAGGGCCGGGCCGGGGTGTCCCTCTACTCGCGGCGGGAACCGTCCGCGAGCCGGATCGGCTTCGGCTCGGAGGAGTTCGACGGCTCCGGCCGCTACGCGGAGATCGAGCTGCCGGGCGTCACGGTCGCCAGCCTCTACCTCCCCTCGGGCGAGGTCGGCACGGAGCGGCAGGAGGAGAAGGAGCGCTTCATGGAGGCGTTCCTCGAGCACATGGTGAAGCTTCGGGAGAAGGCCGCCGCCGAGGGCCGCGAGGTGCTGATCTGCGGCGACTGGAACATCGCGCACACCGAGCGCGACCTGCGCAACTGGCGGGCCAACCAGAAGAACGCCGGTTTCCTCCCCGAGGAGCGGGCCTGGCTGTCCCGCGTCTACGACGAGGCCGGGTACACCGACGTCGTGCGCCACCTCACCCCGGAGGGCGAGGGCCCGTACACGTGGTGGTCCTACCGGGGCCGCGCCTTCGACAACGACAGCGGCTGGCGCATCGACCTCCACGTCGCCACCCGCGGCCTGGCGGCCCGGGCCGCGCAGACCCGGGTCGAGCGCGCGGACACCCACCCCGAGCGCTGGTCCGACCACGCGCCGGTGACGGTCACCTACGATCTCGGGTAGCCGGGAGCAGGCAGTCGGTTCTCGGGGGTCACCACCCCGTACACCCTGGTGTGGCGGGACTCCGCCGTCGCCCGGGGCGCTGGGCGTCACGCCGAACTCCCGCGGGGAGCCGGACAGCCGCTTCGGTCTGGTCCTGGAGGTGCCGGCCGAGGGCGGCGTGGAGGTCGTCCTCGCCTGAGGGCGCGGCGGCAGCCGGTGCCGCCGTCCCGGAACGCCGGAGGGCGCCGTCGCCGTATCGTCTAGTCAGCTGCCCTTTCCCGGAGGAGTCCCCATGGCGCCGCCCGTCGTCCGCTCTCTGCGCGAGCAGATCCGCGAGTTCATCGTGGACGGCATCGTCAGCGGGCGGTGGAAGCCCGGGGAGCGGATCGTCGAGCGGGGTATCGCCACCGAGCTGGAGGTCAGCCAGACGCCCGTGCGGGAGGCACTGCGGGAGCTGGAGGTCATGCGGCTGATCGAGTCCGCCCCGAACAAGGGCGTGCGGGTGCGCCGGCTGACCGCCGCGGACCTGGAGGAGATCTACCCGGTGCGGGCCGGCCTGGAGCAGATCGCCGCGGAGCTGGCCGCGCCGCGCCTGCGGCAGGACCTGTCCGCGCTGGAGGCCGAGGTCGCCCTGCTGCACGAGGCGGACGCGGTGGGCGACGCCGGGGCGCAGGTGCGGCACACCGTGGCGTTCCACCGCGAGCTGGTGCGGGCCTCGGGCAACAGCGTGCTGCTGCACACCTGGGAGTCGCTGGGGATCGAGGTGTGGACGGCGCTGTCGATCCGCTGGCTGGGCACCCGGCAGCGGCTGTACGCCGAGGAGCACCAGGCGGTGGTGGAGGCCTTCCGCAGGAACGATCCGCGGGTCGGCGAGCTGGTCAAGGAGCATGTGCTGGGCTGCGCCCCGCAAGGCGGCTGACCCGGTCCGAGGGCCGGAACCCCCTTTCTGTGACCCTCGTCACAGGGTATTGATCGATCATCGATCAGATTTATTCTGTGAGAGACGGGGACACCCTGCCCGCACGGAACCATCTGGAAGGCGTTCACCATGACCGACGCCACGCTGAGCGCACTCGATCACCTGCCGGACCCCGACCCCGAGGAGACCGGCGAATGGGCCGCCTCCCTCGACGCGGTCGCCCGTGCCGCCGGCCCGGAGCGAGCGGCCTACCTGATGCGCCGCACCTTCGACCACGCGCAGGCGTCCGGCCTCTCGGTGCCTTCGCTGCTGGAGACCGAGCACATCAACACCATCCCGGCCGCCGCGGAGCCCGAGCTCCCCGGTGACGCGGACATGGAGCGGCGCATCGCCGGATGGAACCGCTGGAACGCCGCCGCCATGGTGACCCGCGGCAGCCGCCTGGGCCTCGGCGGCCACATCGCCACCTTCGCCTCCGCGGCCTGGCTGTACGAGACCGGCTTCAACCACTTCTTCCGCGGCAAGGAGGGGGACGGCTCCGGCGACCAGCTGTACATCCAGGGCCACGCCTCCCCCGGCATCTACGCCCGCGCCTTCCTCGACGGCCGGCTGACCGAGCGGCAGCTGGACAACTTCCGCCAGGAGGCCGGCGGCGACGGCCTGCCGTCCTACCCGCACCCGCGCCGGCTGCCCTGGCTGTGGGAGTTCCCCACGGTGTCGATGGGCCTCGGCCCGCTCGCGGCGATCCAGCAGGCCCGCTTCAACCGCTACCTGACGCACCGCGGCATCAAGGACGTCTCCGGCTCGCACGTGTGGGCCTTCCTCGGCGACGGCGAGATGGACGAGCCGGAGTCGACCGCCGCCCTCGGCCTCGCCGGCCGCGAGGGGCTGGACAACCTGACCTTCGTGATCAACTGCAACCTGCAGCGTCTCGACGGACCGGTGCGCGCCAACTTCAAGATCGTCCAGGAGCTGGAGGCGAAGTTCCGCGCCGCGGGCTGGAACGTCGTCAAGTCGCTGTGGGGCTCCGCCTGGGACGAGCTGTTCGCCCTCGACACCACCGGCGCGCTCGTCCGGCGGCTGCGCGAGGTGCCCGACGGCCAGTTCCAGACGTACGCCACCCGGGACGCCGCCTACATCCGGGAGCACTTCTTCGGCGCCGACCCGGCGCTGGCCGAGATGGCGAAGCTGCTGACCGACGCCAAGATCACCGAGTGCTTCCACACCTCCCGCGGAGGCCACGAGCCGCGCAAGGTGTACGCCGCCTACCGCGCGGCCATCACGCACAAGGGCGCGCCGACCGTGGTCCTCGCGCAGACGGTCAAGGGCTGGACGCTGGGCCGCGGCTTCGAGTCGCGCAACGCCAACCACCAGATGAAGAAGCTCACGGTCCCCGAGTTCCGCACCATGCGCGACCTGCTCGAGCTGCCCATCCCGGACAGCGTGCTCTCCGGCGACCTGGTGCCGTACGCGCACCCGGGCGCCGACTCCCCCGAGGTCCGCTACCTGCAGGAGCGCCGCGCCGAGCTCGGCGGCCCCGCGCCGGCCCGGCGGGTGCACGCCGTGACGCTGCCCGAGCCGTCCGGCAAGCCCTTCGAGGCGCTGGCCAAGGGCTCCGGCGGCCAGGAGATCGCGACCACGATGGCCCTGGTCCGGCTGCTCAAGGACCTGATGCGGGAGAAGGAGAGCGGTCGCCGCTGGGTGCCGATCGTCCCCGACGAGGCCCGCACCTTCGGCATGGAGTCGCTCTTCCCGAGCGCCGGCATCTACTCGCCGCTCGGCCAGACCTACGACCCGGTCGACCGCGACATGCTCCTGTACTACAAGGAGGCGGAGAACGGGCAGATCCTCAACGAGGGCATCACCGAGGCCGGTTCGATGGCCTCCTTCACCGCCGCGGCGACCTCGTACGCCACGCACGGCGAGCCGATGATCCCGTTCTACATCTTCTACTCGATGTTCGGCTGGCAGCGGACCGCCGACCAGATGTGGGCCCTCGCCGACCAGCTCGGCCGCGGCTTCCTGGTCGGGGCGACCGCGGGCCGCACGACGATGACGGGCGAGGGCCTGCAGCACGCCGACGGCCACTCCCACCTGATCGCGTCGACCAACCCGGCGGCGCTCTCGTACGACCCGGCGTTCGCCTACGAGATCGGCGTGATCGTCCGCGAGGGCCTGCGCCGTATGTACGGCCCGGACGCGGAGGACGTCTTCTACTACCTGACGGTCTACAACGAGCCCAAGATCCAGCCGGTCATGCCGGCCGAACCGGGCATCGAGGAAGGCATCGTCAAGGGCCTGTACCGCTTCCGGACCGCCGACACGGCCGGGCTGCCCGCCGACGCGCCGCGACTGCAGCTGATGGCGTCCGGCACGGCGATCCACTGGGCCCTGGAGGCGCAGCAACTGCTGGCCTCGGAGTGGGGCGTGGCGGCGGACGTGTGGTCGGCGACCTCGTGGAGCGAGCTGCGCCGCGGCGGCCTGGCGTACGACGCGGCCCGGCTGCGCGGCGAGGACGCGCCGCTCCCCCACGTCACGCGCGTGCTGGAGGGCGCGCCGGGCCCGGTGCTGGCGGTGAGCGACTGGATGCGCGCGGTGCCGGACCAGATCAGTCAGTGGGTGCCGCAGGACTGGCACTCGATCGGCACCGACGGCTTCGGCCTGTCGGACACGCGTGAGGCGGCGCGCCGCCACTTCGGCGTGGACCCGCGGTCGGTGGTCGTCGCCGCACTGGCCTCGCTCGCCGGACGCGGCGAGGTGAAGCGGGAGACCGTGCAGGAGGCCCGGGAGCGCTACGGGCTCTGAGCCTCCCCGCCCCGCCCCGGGTGGGGACACGAGGGCCGGGCACGCCGTCGCAGGCGTGCCCGGCCCTCCTTCGTGCCCGCCCGCGCACGCGCTCCGGGCGGCCCCTGACCGGATACATAAGGCAGTGATATAAATGCCTTATGCATCTTCCCGGTGACGACCCGGACCACAGCCACGCCGTCGACGTGGCGCGGGCCCTGGAACGGCTGTACCGCATGCTGCGCAGGCTCAGTCAGCCGAGCGAGCTGTCACTGACCACGGTGGCGACGCTGTCCACGCTGGAGCAGTCCGGCCCGCTCCGGCTGACGGAACTGGCGGCCCTGGAGGGCGTCACCCAGCCGGCGATGACCCAGGTCGTGTCCCGGCTGGCCGAGGCGGGACTCGCCGGTCGCGCGGCGGACCCGTCGGACGGGCGCGTGGTGCTCGTCGACATCACCGACGCAGGCCGGGAGGCCATCGCCCGGCGCCGCGCCGTACGTGCCGAGCGGCTCGGGGAGTTGCTGGAACAGCTGAGCCCGGACGAGCGGTCGGCCCTGGTGGCCGCACTGCCCGCCGTGGAGGCCCTGACCCGGCTGGGGCAGCCCCCGGCCTCGTCGCGTCTCGCCCAGCGGAGCAATTGATCAGGCATCGGTTCTACGTCGGAGCAGCTTCATGACCGCGCATGCGCAATCGTCCCGTTCCGTGAATCCGTTCAAACAGCCGAAGGCCGTGTTCGCGGTCGCCTTCGCCTGTGTGGTCTCGTTCATGGGGATCGGGCTCGTCGACCCGATCCTGCCCGCGATATCCGAGCAACTGAACGCCACCCCCAGCCAGGTGACGCTGCTGTTCACCAGCTACCTGGTGGTGACCGCGGTCGCCATGCTCATCACCAACTGGGTCTCCAGCCGGATCGGGGCCAAGCGGACGCTGATCGTGGGCCTCGCCCTGATCGTGGTGTTCGCGGCCCTGGCCGGCGGCTCGGGGAGCATCGGCGGCATCGTCGGCTTCCGCGCGGGCTGGGGCATCGGCAACGCCCTGTTCATCGCCACCTCGCTGGCGGTGATCGTCGCCTCGGCGAGCGGCGGCTTCGTGGGCGCGATCATCCTCTACGAGACCGCGCTGGGCGTCGGCATCGCCGTGGGCCCGCTGCTCGGCGGCCTGCTGGGCAACGTGAGCTGGCGCGGCCCGTTCTACGGCGTCGCCGTCCTGATGGCCGTCGCGCTGGTCGCCACCGTCGTCCTCGTGGAGCCGATCCCGCTGCCGGCCCGCAGGACCGGACTCGGCGAGCCGCTGCGCGCGCTGCGCCACCGCGGCCTGCTGACAATGTCGCTGACGGCCCTCTGCTACAACTGGGCGTTCTTCACCGTGCTCGGCTACGCGCCCTTCCCTATGGGCCTCGGTGCTATCCAGCTCGGCCTCGTCTTCACCGGCTGGGGCGCCCTCGTCGCGGTCTTCGCCGTCTTCGGCGCCCCGCGGCTGCAGGCCCGGCTGGGCATCGCGCAGACGCTCTACGCCAACCTCGCGCTGTTCGCCCTCACCGTGCTGGCCATCGCGATCTGGACGGACAACCGGACCGTGCTGATCGTGTGCGTGATCGTCGCCGGAGTCTTCATCGGGGTGAACAACACGGTCACCACCCAGGCGGTCATGACCGTCGCGCCCGTCGACCGTGCCGTCGCCGCCGCCGCGTACGGCTTCGTCCGCTTCATCGGCGGCGGTCTGGCGCCGTTCGCCGCGGGCAAGCTGGTCGAGGCGTTCGGGATCCATGTGCCGTTCTACATCGGCGCCGGGGCGCTCGTGCTGGGCATCGTCATCCTCTCCACGGCCCACGGGCTGCTCAAGGAGGCCGAGAAGGCGCAGGCCGAGCAGGTCGACGCCCCCGGAACGGGCACCGCCGTGTCGCTGGTGCCGGTCGAGCACGTCGCCGCGGTGTCCGGCGACGCGGGCCGCGGTGCCATCGTCGCCGCCGTGGACGGTTCTCCCGACGCGCGGCGCGTCGCCGAGGCCGCCGGCCGTCTCGCGACGATCAACGGCCGTACGGTGCACGTCGTCCACGCGGAGGAGTCAGCCGTCGCGGGGGACGCGGCCGCCGACGCCGAGGACCTGGAGTCCGCCCGGGCCGCCGTCCGCGAGCACCTGGAACGGCTCACCGCCCTCGGCGTCCCGGCCGTCGGCCACGTGCTGCGCAACGTCACCGGCCACGGGGAGGTGGGCCGCCTGGTCGCCGAGCACGCGGAGCGGACCGGGGCCCGCGCCATCGTCGTCGGGGCCCCCGCCCACGGCGGGCTGACCGCGCTGATGGACGCCGGTACCGGGCAGTCCCTGATGCGGTACGCGACCTGCGACGTCGTACTGATCAACCCGCGCTCGGCGGAACTGGAGCCGGCGGCCTGAACGACCTGCGGGAGATCACGGTGGCCGCGCCATCGAAATACCGACAAACCCGACGTATGGTGGCCTGAAGGTGCCATGCGCCGGGGGACGCGGTCACCGTGACTCCCCATGATCGTGACGGCGGCGCCGGAGGCGGCCATGGCCGATCCCAAGGGCTTTCTCACCACCCCTCGCCGCACGCCCGCGCGCCGCCCCGTCTGCGAGCGCGTCGAGGACTGGCACGAGGTCTACACCGGGCAGAGCCTGCTGCCGATCGTCTCCGCGCAGGCCGGGCGCTGCATGGACTGCGGCATACCGTTCTGCCACGAGGCCTGCCCGCTGGGGAACATGATCCCCGACTGGAACGACCTGGTGTACCGCGAGGACTGGGCCGCGGCCGCGGAGCGGCTGCACGCCACCAACAACTTCCCAGAGTTCACCGGCCGGCTGTGCCCGGCGCCCTGCGAGAGCGCCTGCGTCCTGACCATCAACGCCGACCCCGTCACGATCAAGAACGTCGAGGTCGCCATCGCCGACCGCGCGTGGGAGGACGGCCTCGCCCGCCCCCGTCCCCCCGAGCGGCACTCCGGCCGCAGGATCGCCGTGGTCGGCTCCGGACCCGCCGGACTCGCCGCCGCCCAGCAGCTCACCCGGGTCGGCCACACGGTGACGGTCTACGAGCGGGCGGACCGGCTCGGCGGGCTCCTGCGCTACGGCATACCGGAGTTCAAGATGGAGAAGCACCATCTGGACCGGCGGCTGGGGCAGATGCGGTCCGAGGGCACGCTTTTCCGCACCGGGGTCGAGGTGGGCGCGGACCTCGACGCGCGGCGGGTCGTCGCCGAGCACGACGCGGTGCTCCTGGCCGTGGGCGCCACGGCCTGGCGCGAGTTGCGGGTGCCCGGACGGGAACTGGCGGGCATCCACCAGGCGATGGAGTACCTGCCGCTGGCGAACCGGGTGCAGGAGGGCGACCTGACGGAGTCCCCGGTCAGCGCCGAGGGCAAGGACGTCGTCATCGTCGGCGGCGGCGACACCGGCGCCGACTGCCTGGGCACCGTGCTGCGGCAGCACGCGGCCTCCGTCGTACAGCTCGACATCAACCCGCTGCCGGGCGAGTGCCGCCCCGAGCACCAGCCGTGGCCGGTGTACCCGCACGTCTACCGGGTCTCCCCCGCCCACGAGGAGGCCCGTGAGCTGGCCCGGCGCGGCGTCTGGGACCCGGCGGAGCACGGCGGCGTGCCGCTGCCGGGCCCGGAGGGCGACATCCGCGTGTTCTCCGCGTCGACCTTCCGCTTCGAGGGCGACGACGAGGGGCACGTACGGTCGCTGCACCTGGTCGGGGTCGAGCCGCGGCACCGGCGCGCGCAGCAGGGCACCGAGCGCGTCATCCCCGCCCAGCTGGTGCTGCTGGCACTGGGGTTCTCGGGGGCCGAGCGCGACTGCGGGCTGGTGACCCAGCTCGGTCTGGAACTCGACCGGCGCGGCCACGTCGTCCGTGACGCCCGCTTCGCCACCGGGGTGGAGAAGGTGTTCGTCGCGGGCGACGCGGGCCGCGGTCAGTCGCTGATCGTCTGGGCGATCGCCGAGGGCCGGTCGGCCGCGGCGGCGGTCGACCGGTGGCTCACCGGCAGTACGTGCCTGCCGGCGCCGATCACGCCGACGGCCCGGCCGCTGGTGGCGTGACGGCGGCGGACCGCGGGCGCGGCTCGAAGCCCGCGGCGCGGTAGCAGGCGTCGATCATGCGCATCGACTCGACGGCGTCGTCGGCGTCCGTGGGCAGCGGGGCGCCGTCGCGCAGGGCCGCCGCGAACGCCTCCAGCTGGTAGGTGTACGACGTCCGCCTGCCGAGCTCCTCGACCCGCTCGCCGTCCGGCGTGCGGACGACGACCCGGTCGTCCGTGTGCGGCAGCACGAAGCAGGGCGCGGTGGCCTCGCCCCGGCTGCCGACGATGCGCCAGCTCATCTCGAGGGCCTCGGAGTCCATGTGGCAGCGGGCCGAGGCGGTGGCGCCGCCGGGGTACTCCAGGTCCGCGTCCAGCCACTCGTCGACGCCGGGCGCCTGGGCGCGCTCGCCGCCGCGCGCGGCCACCAGGCGCGGAGCACCGCCGGCCCACGGGGCCAGGGACGCCGCCGCGTGGAGGGAGTAGCAGCCGAGGTCCATCACGGCGCCGCCGGCCAGCGGCAGCGACCAGCGGGGGTCCTCGTCCGCGGGGGCGGGGATGTTGACCACGGTCTCCACGTGCCGCAGTTCGCCGAGCTCGCCGGACTCCAGCAGCTCGTGCAGGCGGCGGGTCACCGGGTGGTAGAGGTAGTGGAAGGCCTCCATGACGACCACGCCCGCCTTGGCGGCCGCGTCGCGGACCTCGACGGCCTCCTCGAGGTTGCTGGCGGAGGGCTTCTCGCTGAGCACGTGCTTGCCCGCGGCGATGGCGGCCAGGTTCCAGGGGCCGTGCAGGCCGTTGGCGAGCGGGTTGTACACGGCCTCGACCTCGGGGTCGGCGAGGACGTCGGCGTACGTGTCCAGCACGCGCTCGACGCCGTGCTCGGCCGCGAAGGCCGTCGCGCGGGAGCGGTCGCGGGCGGCCACGGCGACGAGCCGGTGGCCGGTCGTGCGGGCGGGGGCGGCGATGGCGGCCCCCGCGATGCGGGCGGCGCCGAGCACGCCGATGCGCAACGGTTCGGTGGTCATGCGGTGCGTACCTCTTCCATACGTACGGGTCGGTGGTCCCCGACGACGTGCAGGCCTCGGCGATCCGTCCGGCCTCGTTCCCGTCGGCGACGGTACACGGCGGAGACGAACGGCCCGTGACGGCCCCGGGGAGGATGGCGGGCCCGGGGAGGGCGGTGCGGCGGCCCGGACGCCGCCCGCGCTTGTGCGCCGTCCCGAATCCGGGATACCGTCCCGGATATGAGAGACCCCGATCTCGCGTCCGTCGACGCCCGCCTGGCGACGCGCCTCGCCGAACTGCGCGACGAACGCGGCTGGTCCCTCGACGAGCTCGCCACGCGCACGGGCGTCAGCCGCTCGACGCTCTCCCGTCTCGAACGCGCCGAGATCAGCCCCACCGCCGCCCTGCTCGGGCGCCTGTGCACCGCGTACGAGCGCACCATGTCCCGGCTGCTGGCCGAGATCGAGAGCGGCGGCGAGCCCGCGCAGCTCGTGCGCGCCGCCGAGCAGGGCGTCTGGACCGACACCGCCTCCGGCTTCGAACGGCGCTCCGTCTCGCCCCCGCACCCCGGGCTGCGCGCCGAGATCGTCGAGGGCGTGCTGCGCCCCGGCGCGGACATCGCGTACGAAGAACCGCCCGTCGCCGGTCTCGAGCACCACGTGTGGCTGCGCGAGGGCGCGCTCGAGGTCACCGTCCAGGGCCGCGCCCACCGCCTCGCCCCCGGCGACTGCCTGCGGTACCGGCTGTGGGGCACCTCCCGCTTCCACTGCCCTGGCCCTGAGGCCGCCCGCTACGCCGTCGTGGTCGTACTGCCGTGAAGGACGCCTCCGCCCCCGTGCACACCATCGCCCCGCTCTCCGCCGAAGCCCTCCTGGACACCGCCGACGACCTCGCCGCCCTCCTCGTGGACGCCGTCGAAGGCGGCGCCTCCCTCGGCTTCGTGGCCCCCTTCGCCCACCCCGAGGCCGCCGCCTGGTGGCGCACCCGCGCCCGCGCAGTCGCGTCCGGCGAACTCACGGTCTGGGCCGCCCGCGACGCCGCCGGCGTCACCGGCACGGTCAGCCTCGCCCACGAGGCCAAGCCCAACGGCCGGCATCGCGCCGAGGTCCTCAAGCTCATGGTCCACCGCCGCGCCCGGGGCCACGGCCTCGGCCGCACCCTGCTCGCCGTAGCCGAACACGCCGCGGCGGCCGCGGGCGCGTCCTTGCTGCTGCTCGACACGGAGACCGACAGCCCCGCCGAACACCTCTACCGTACGGCGGGCTGGACCCCCTACGGCACCGTCCCCGCCCACGCCGCGAACCCGGCGGGCGTGCTCCGGCCGACGACCTTCTACTTCAAGGCACCGGCGTCTGCTTGACTCGTGGCATCGGCCGTCAGGGACGGGCGGCGGACCGTCAGCGTCAGTGCCGTGGTCATGATCCGCTCGGCTTTCCCTGGGCGAGGCGCGCGACGTGGTCCCACTGCTCCAGCCCCGCGAGGCGGCCGGCGTACTCGGTGCGCAGGGCCTCCGGGCGCCGGTGCCGAACAGGACCCGCAAGGGCGGCTCGGGCGCGTCCACGATCGCGAGGAGGGCCTCGGCCGTCGCCGCGGGATCGCCCGGTGTGAAGCCGCCGGCTTCCGCGCCCGCGTACAGCGCCTGCCGGGCGTGGGCGTACGCCGGGTCCTGCGGGACCTGCGGGGACGCCGCCGCCCGACCGGTGGGGTACATGAGCGGCTCGATCAAGGTGACGTGGATGCCGACTGGCCGGCCACCGGCCGCCGGACCGCACACGGTCCGACGAACATGTCGCGCCCGGCCTGCTCGGTGTGCTGGACCGCCTCTCCGACGTCCCGGCCCAGGTGATGACCGACCTCGGTGCCACCCTGGTCCAGAACGACCTGGCACGGTCCGTCTTCGGGGATCTCGTCCGGCTGCCCGGTGCCACGGGCACGATGGTGTACCGCTGGTTCACCGATCCCCGCGTCCGGGCCGGGTATCCGGTCCAGGACCACGCGACGGAGTCCCGGGCGCTCGTCGCCGACCTGCGGGCCGCAGCCGTCCGCCGTGGCGACGCGCAGGCGAAGGACCTGGTCGAACGACTGCTACGGGAGAGTTCCGAGTTCGCGGCCCTGTGGCGTCTGCACTCGGTGGCAGTGATGCGCAGCAGACGCAAGCGAATCCGGCACCCCGAGGTGGGCCTGCTGGAGTTCGACTGCCAGATGCTCGTCGACGAGGAGCGCACACAGATCCTCGCCCTGTTCTCTCCGGTACCGGGCACACCGACGGCGGGGCGTCTCGCACTTCTCGCGTCCCTGGGACCCCTCGCCGCCCAGCACTCGTCCCCGGAGTAGTAGGCGCACCTCGCGGCCCCGGCCGCCGGTGCCGCTCCACCGGCTCACCTGGCGGCCCGGGTCACGCGGGCAGGCAGTCGTGGCGAAACCGAGGTTCCTCCATGGCTGCCGTTCCGGCATGTCTCGCTCTCCGGCTGCGCCGGCATGGTGTCACACGTGTCACACGCCGGGCCTCCCGCTCCGCGAACGCGAAAGCCCTTCCTCGCAGGCCGGGACCCCCCATTATGCTGGCCTGCATGAGCGAGGGACTGCTGGAACGGCGTGAGGGCCCGGCGGGCGACGGGGCTGCCTCCGAGGCGATGGTCGTGGTCGAGGACCTGGTACGCACCTTCGGCACCGGGGACACCGCGGTGCACGCCCTGGGCGGAGTGTCCTTCTCCGTGGCCCGCGGGGAACTGGTGGCCCTCAAGGGCCGCTCCGGCTCGGGCAAGACGACCCTGCTGAACATCATCGGCGGCCTGGACCGCGCCGACGCCGGCACCGTCACCGTCGACGGCACCACACTCAACGACCTCGCCGAACGCGAACTGCTCGCCCTGCGCCGCGACCGCATGGGCTTCGTCTTCCAGTCCTTCGGCCTGCTGCCCATCCTCACCGCCGCCGAGAACGTCGGCGTCCCCCTGCGCCTGCGCAACACCCCCCGCCACGAACGCGAGGAACGCGTCAACCTCCTGCTCTCCCTCGTCGGCCTGCAAGGCCACGCCGGCCAGCGCCCCGGCGAGATGTCCGGCGGCCAGCAGCAACGCGTGGCCATCGCCCGCGCCCTGGCCAACCGGCCCGCCCTGATCATCGCCGACGAACCCACCGGCCAACTCGACGCCGACACCGGCCGCGCCATCATGGAACTCCTGCGCGCCGTCGTCCACAGCGAAGGCGTCACCGCCCTCGTCGCCACCCACGACCCCCAACTCCTGGCCCTGGCCGACCGCGTCCTGGAACTGCGCGACGGCCACATCCTCACCACCGACTGACACCCGGTTTCCTCCGGAGAGTGGGGACATTCCGCCTTTCGGCGCGTAAATTGGGTTGTGAACGGTGCCGATCCGTGTGACCACGGAAGGCGCGGAAGTGAGGGATCGCATGGCTTCGGTGCCCCGGAAGGCGCGGAGCGTCGAGCACACCGCGGAGAGCCTGCAGGACGACCTGGTCCGCCTGGAGGCCCAGCGGCAGGCCCTGGAGCGGGAGCTCGCCGCGGTCATGGCGCACCTCGGCTCGGTGCAGCGGGCCCTCGGCGCGCTCCAGGCCGTCATCCGCCCTCCCGCGTCCGCCGTCCCCGCGGACGTCACAGCGGCCCCCGCGGACACCGGGAGTCCGTACGGGAGACTCACCGAGCAGATCATGGACTTCTTCGAGCGGTCCGGTGACACCGAGGTACGAGCCCGCGACGTCGCCGCGGCCCTCGGCCGTGACGGCGACAGCGGCAGCATCAACGCCGTCCGGAGCACACTGGACCGCCTCGTGGGGACGTCGCGCGTCGACCGCGCGGGCCGCGGACTCTACCGGGCGCGCCGGTCCTGAGACCGCGCCGTCCCGGGCGCCGTCCCGGCCGGCGTGACGGTTCCGCCCTCCCGGTGATCAGCGGTCGCGACGATCCGGGGTTCCACATTGTTCGAACATTCGGGTTATCGTGACCGTATGGCCGACCAGCATTCCCACGAGGCGCGCGAGATGAGCCTGCCCCGCGTCCTCGCCGCGTTGAGCGATCCGACGCGGATCGGGATCGTGCGTGTCCTGGCCGACGGCAGGGAACGCGGGTGGGGCCAGCTGCGGGCGCCGGTCGCGAAGTCCACGTTGAGCCACCATCTGAAGATCCTGCGCGAGGCCGGCATCACCCGGACCCGCCAGGAGGGGACGCGTTGCTACGTCACGCTGCGCCGTGCCGAGCTGGACGAGCGGTTCCCCGACCTGACGCGCGCCCTGCTCGCGGCGGCCGACGCCGAGGACGTCGGCGAGGTCACCGCGGACGAGTCGTAAGCCGGGCACCGCCGTCGGTGTTCAGTGTGGTCACCCCGTGTGTTCGCCGTACTAATCTGTGTGCGCGGACGTTGGCCCCCAGGGGCCGGGAATGAGAGGACACATGGTCTCAGCAGCGCACACGACCGAGGATCTCCAGGTCACGGCCGGAGCCCTGCAGGGAGAACTGCAGCGCCTCGAGTCGCAGAAGCAGGCACTCGAACGGGAGTTGGCGGCGGTCGTCGCCCATCTGGGATCGGTGCGCAGGGCGCTCGGCGCCCTCAGTCACCTTGCGCTCACGGGTCCCGCCGTCGCTGCCGCGGGCATCGACGGCGAGGACGTCCGGACCGAGGAGCGGCAGTCTCCCGTCGTGGAGGACGGCGCGGCCGACGACACCGGACACCCGGACGAGGACGGCGGCGAAGAAGCTATCGGGGCGCAGGCCGCCGCTTCCGCGATGGGCGGCTACGGCAGGCTCACCGAGCAGATCCTGGAGTACCTGGCCACCACGGGCGGATCGGAGGTCCGGGCGCGCGAGGTCGCGGCCGCCCTCGGCCGCGACGAGAACGCCGGCAGCATCAACGCGGTGCGCAGCACACTCGACCGTCTGGTGGGCGCGTCCAGGGTGCAACGGGCCGGTCGGGGCCTGTACCGGGCCGCCGTCTGACGGCCGGGGGGCGCAAGGCCCCCGCGCGTCGTTGTCACGTTCCGGACGGCTGGCCTGTCGAGAGTGTGCTTGACCGGCGCTCCGCGCCGGGAGAGCGGCCGGAGGAATGGGGTTCCCCTGCCCCCGCCTCCGGCCGCTCTCCTCTCGACCGGCCGATCCGCCTGGAGGACGACGATGCTCCCGAACACCGATGACGCCCCCGACGTGCGGGCGATCGTCATGTCACTGGCCTCAGAGGCCGCCTCCCTGGATGCGCACGTGCGCCGGCTGCGCGAGGAGATCTCCGGCGTGGACGCGCGGCTGGACGCCGTGCACGAGTCCCTGCGCGGCCTGCCCGGCCTCGCGCTCCCGGACCCGGGCCCGGGAGCGATCGACGGTGTGAAGGGCGCGGCCTCTCCCTCGATAGACTGACACCGTGACACAGCATGTGGAAAGTGTGAATTCATCCGCCGTGCCCGCCGTCCTCCCCCGCGCCGCCGACAGCGCCGCCGGGCCGCTCGCCCCGGGTACGCACACGATCACCGTCGACCACAGGGGCACCGCCGTCGCGCAGCGGTACCACGTCGCCGGCGCCGGGGGCCCGGTGTGCGTCGCCCTCTCCGGCGGGCCGGGCATCGGCTGGGAGTACCTGCGTATGCCGCTCCTGGAGCGTGCGTTCACGATGGTGTACGTCGAGCCCGTCGGCACCGGCGAGTCCGGGCGCCTGCCCGACCCGCGCGAGTACACCCTGCCGACGTACACGCACCTCCTGAACGGTGTGATCGAGCACCTCGCGCAGCCGCCGGTGACGCTGCTCGGCCATTCGTACGGCGGTTTCGTCGCCCAGCAGTACGCGCTGGAGCACCCGGAGCACCTCGCCTCGCTCGTCCTCTACGACACGTCCCCGGTGACCGGCGAGGAGTTCTGGGCCGACGCCGTGGCCAACATGGAGCGGTTCGCCCGCCGCCATGTCGCGGACCACCCCGAGGTGGCCCGCTACGTGGAGGCCCTGACGGCCCCGCTCGGCCGGCTCGACGACGACGGCGCCACCGAGTGCCTCCGCACGATCATGCCGGCGTACGTCGTCGACTACTGGGGGCGCGAGGACGAGTTCGGGCCCGCGCGCGGCTCCCTGCGCATGTACGCGGAACCCTCGCTCGGCGAGGGGCCTGCCTTCGACGTCCGGGAGCGGCTGTCCGGCGTCACGGCGCCCACGCTGGTGCTGGTCGGCGCCGAGGACTTCATCTGCGGGCCGCGGTGGGCACGGATGCTCCACGAGCGGATCCCCGGCGCGCGGCTCGCCGTCCTCGACGGGACGGGCCACCTGGCGCACGTCGAGCGCCCCGCGGAGTTCACGGAGACGGTGGCCGGCTTCTTGCGGGAACACACCGTTCCGCGCGGACCGGGACACTGACCGGGGGCGCGGAGGGCGCCGACGTCCTCCGCGCCCGGTTCAGCGCCGGGGCAGGTGGTACGGCTCGTGCGACACCCGGGTAACGGGGAGGACCAGGCCCTCCAGGTACTGCCGGACGAGGCGCGGGCACCTCTCGTCGGTGGCCCGCCAGGTGGCTCCGGGGAGCGGGCGGCCCAGCTGCGACACGACGGCGAGGAGGTCCTCGGCGGTCGCGTCCTCGCGCACCCGCCCCGCCCGCTGGGCGCGCGACAGCAGCCGCCACGCCGCGGCGGCCACACGGGCCCGGGGCCCGGAGCCCGCCGCCGGCCCGTCGCCGCCCCCTTCGGGCAGGCAGTACAGCGCGGCCGGCCGCGCGGTCGCCAGGGACTCCAGGAAGCCCCTCAGCGCGACCAGGGGGTCGCACGTGGACAGCCGGGCCTCCGCAGCGGCGGCGACGGCCGCGACCTCCTCGGCGACGTCGGTCAGCAGTTCCTCACGGCTTCCGTAGTGGCGGTAGAGCGTCGCGTTGCTGACCCCGGCCAGGCGGGCTATCCGGTCCAGGGACACGCCAGCGCCCTGTTCGGCGAGCAGGTCGGCGGCGGCGGTACGGATCCTGCGGCGGTTGCGCACCGCGTCGGCCCGCTGTCCGCCGCAGCGCACACCGCACTCCTGCCGTGTTCCGCCGTCCCGCACGGGAGGGGTCACGCGCCGGTCCGCGGTGGGCGAGGGGCGCGCAGGTGGGCGCGCCGGGCCAGTTCCTCGTCCTCGACGAGGGTGAGCATCGGCTGGCCGGGCGCGCACAGCATGGTCACGACGAACCGCGTCCGCGCGTCCGGCAGGGCGTTGCCGTCCTGGTAGTGGATCACGTCCCCGCCCGGCTCCCAGAACGTCTCACCGGCCCTGACGATGCGCTCCGGCTCGCCCTCGAGCTCGAAGCGGACCGCGCCCTCGAGCACGTACCCGAAGGCCGGCCCCGAGTGGCGGTGCGGCGGGGTACCGGGGTCGCCGGGGGGCCACTCGACCGCGATGGTCATCCCCGAGGCACCCTCGGGGAGAAACGGCGGCTTGACCTCCTGCAGCATCGTCACCGCCGTCTTCCAGACCTCCGACCGGGGCTCTTCGCTGCCGCCGCTGCCCTGTGTCCCGTTGTCCGACATTGTGCTGCACCTCCATGACTATGCCCGAATCGGGAGGAAATGATGATATTCCGGCCTCCCGCAGTCCCGATGTACCGACATCGGCGGGCGGTGGCCGCTCTCGTCCTCTGCGGGCAAACGTCGCCGCTCCCTCATACGACCGGACAGCACGCGCTTGTGTGACGTCCGCCTCGTCCCCGCCTTCCCCACCCCCACCGTCCGCGCCGCCGCGGAACGGCCCCCGGTGCTGTCACAACCACGGCCCCGCCGCGGTCACAGCAGGTGGAGCGGCCGGCTGCGCCGTCACGCGGACACCACAGGGGTCGCCGGCCCCGCGGACGAAAGGGACCCGGATGAGAGTCGTTGTCGCAGGGGCCACCGGTCTGGTCGGCTCCCGGACGGTCGTCAGGCTGCGGGACCACGGGGTGGAGGTCGTCCCCCTGTCCCACCGCGACCACTCCGACGCGGCCGCGGAGCGGGACCTGGCCCGGGCTCTGCGCGGCGCCGACATCCTGGTCGACGTCACCGACGCGCCCTCGCCCGCGGAGCCGCTGAGCCTGCAGTTCTTCCGCACCTCCACGACCGCTCTGCTGGCCGCCGCCGAGAGGGCGGGCGCCGAGCACCACGTCGTCCTCTCCTTCGTGGGGGCCGAGCGGCTGCTGTCGGGCTGGTTCCGCGCGAAGCTGCTGCTGGAGGACCAGGTGCGGCGCTCCCCCGTCCCCCACTCGATCGTCCGTGCCGCCCTGTCCTTCGAGTGCGTCGAGGCCATGGCCCGTCAGAACGCGCACCGGGACGGCGAGGTGCGCGTGGCGCCCGCCCTCGTGCGGCCCGCGGCGGCGGACGACGTCGCCGCGGCGGTCGCGCACGTGGCGGTGGGGGTCCCGCTGTTCGGCACCCTGGAGGTCGCCGGGCCGGAGGAGTTCGGGCTCGACGAGCTGACCGCCGAGCTGCTGGCCGCCAGGGGCGACGCGCGGCAGGTCGTCGCCGACGAGCACGCCTGGTTCTTCGGCGCCGAGCTGCAGCGCCGGTCTTTGCTCCCGGCGGCGCACGCCCATGGCGCCCCCACGACGTTCCGCGAGTGGCTCGCGCGACAGTGACGACCTCGGCACCGCTCGCGCCCGCGGCGCACCGTTGCCCACGCGGCGACCACCGTCCGCGAGTCCCCCTCCGCGGCCGCCGCCCTCCCCGCCCCACACCCCGACAGGAAGGCTCCCATGAGCGATCCGGCGCAGTCCGCGCACTCCCACCCGGCCGGCGGGTTCGACCGGCTGCCCGACCCTGACGCCGAGGAGACCGCGGAGTGGCGGGAGTCGCTCGACGCCGTCATCCGGCACGCCGGGCCCGAGCGCGCCGCGTACCTGCTGCGGCGCGTCCACGAGTACGCCTCGGCATCCGGCGTGCCGCTCCCGGGGCTGCTCTCCACGGAACCCGTCAACACCGTCCCCGCCGCCGCCCAGCCGGACTTCCCCGGCGACCTCGCCATGGAGGCCCGGATCACCGCGCTGAACCGGTGGAACGCGGCGGCGATGGTCACCCGTGGCTCCCACCTGGGCCTCGGGGGACACATAGTGACGTACGCGTCGGCGGCCTGGCTCTACGAGGTCGGCTTCAACCACTTCTTCCAGGGCAAGGAGGGTCCCGGAGGAGGTTCCGGCGACCAGCTGTACGTGCAGGGGCACGCGTCGCCCGGCATCTACGCCCGGGCGTTCCTGGAGGGCCGGCTGCACGAGGGGCAGCTGGACGCCTACCGCCGCGAGGCCGACGGCCGCGGTCTGCCGTCCTATCCGCACCCGCGGCGCCTGCCGTGGCTGTGGGAGTTCCCCACGGTCTCCATGGGGCTGGGTCCTCTCGCGGCCGTCTACCAGGCCAGGTTCAACCGCTACCTCCACGCCCGGGGCATCAAGGACACCTCCGGGTCCCGGGTGTGGGCGTTCCTCGGGGACGGCGAGGTGGACGAGCCCGAGTCGCTGGCCGCGCTGGCGCTCGCCGCGCGTGAGGGCCTCGACAACCTGACCTTCGTCGTCAACTGCAACCTGCAGCGGCTGGACGGACCGGTGCGCTCGAACTCCAGCATCGTGCGGGAACTCGAGGGCCGGTTCCGCGGCGCGGGCTGGAACGTGGTGAAGTCGCTGTGGGGCGAGGCCTGGGACCCCGTGCTGGCGCAGGACTCCGACGGGGCGCTGGCGCGGCGGCTCGGCCAGGTGCCCGACGCCCAGATGCAGACGTACGCGGCGCGGGACGCGGCGTACGTACGCGAGCACTTCTTCACCGGCGACGCGCTGTCCCGCATCGCGGCGGGACTGACCGACAGCCGGATCACCGAGCTGTTCACCGAGTCGCGGGGCGGCCACGAACCCCTGAAGGTGTACGCCGCCTACCACGCCGCCGTGGAGCACCGGGGCGCGCCGACGGTCGTCCTCGCCCAGACCGTCAAGGGGCACACCCTGGGGGCGGACTTCGAGTCGCGCAACGCCAACCACCAGATGAAGAAGCTGACGATGGAGCAGTTCCGCCGGATGCGCGACACCTTGGAGCTGCCCATCCCGGACAGCGCGCTCAGCGGCGACCAGGTGCCGTTCTGGCACCCCGGCGAGGACTCCGAGGAGGTCCGCTACCTGCGCGAGCGGCGGGCCGCGCTCGGTGGCCCCGCTCCGGCGCGGAGGGTGCTCGCCCATCCGCTGAAGCAGCCGCCGCAGGCGCCCTTCGAGTCGCTGCGGAAGGGCTTCGGCAAGCAGGAGGTGGCCACCACCATGGCACTCGTGCGGCTGGTCAAGGACCTGATGCGCGACCCGGACACGGGGCGGCGCTGGGTGCCGATCGTCCCCGACGAGGCGCGCACGTTCGGCATGGAGTCGCTCTTCCCGAGCGCCGGGATCTACTCCCCCGACGGCCAGACCTACGAGCCGGTCGACGCCGGCCAGTTGCTGCACTACCGCGAGGCCGAGAACGGGCAGCTGATCGACGAGGGCATCACCGAGGCCGGGTCGCTGGCGGAGTTCACGGCCGCCGCGACCTCGTACGCCACGCACGGCGAGCCCATGATCCCGTTCTACATCTTCTACGCCATGTTCGGGTTCCAGCGCACGGGCGACCAGTTCTGGGCCCTGGCCGACCAGTTGGGTCGCGGCTTCGTGGTCGGCGCGACCGCGGGCCGTACGACGATGACGGGCGAGGGCCTGCAGCACGCCGACGGCCACTCGCACCTGATCGCGTCCACCAACCCGGCGGCCGTCTGCTACGACCCGGCGTTCGCCTTCGAGATCGCGGTGATCGTCAGGGAAGGGCTGCGCCGCATGTACGGCGACCGGCCCGAGGACGTCTTCTACTACCTGACGGTCTACAACGAGTCGAAGCGGCAGCCGGCCATGCCCGAGGGGCCGTCCGTCGAGGAAGGGATCCTGCGGGGCATCTACCGCTTCCGGCAGGCGGACACCGGCGCCGGGCCGCGGATCCAGCTGCTGGCCTCCGGCACCGCGATCCACTGGGCGCTGGAGGCCCAGGAGCTCCTCGCGTCCGAGTGGGGGGTGCGGGCGGACGTCTGGTCGGTGACCTCCTGGACGGAACTGCGCCGCGACGCGCTCGACGCCGACCGGCAGCGGCTGGACGGCGAGGAGCGCGTCCCGTACGTGACGTCGGCGCTGTCGGGGGCGGCCGGGCCCGTCCTGGCGGTCAGCGACTGGATGCGGCAGGTGCCCGACCAGATCAGCCAGTGGGTCGAGCAGGACTACTCGTCCCTCGGCACGGACGGCTTCGGCCTGTCGGACACCCGGGAGGCCGCGCGCCACTACTTCCGGGTCGACGCCGGGTCGATCGTGGTGGCCGCACTGGACCGGTTGGCGCGCACCGGAGCGGTCACCCCGCAGACGGTGGAGCGGGCCCGCGGCCGATACGGCCGGCAGGCCTGACGCGCCCACCGGGGGCACGGGTGCCTCCGTGCCCCGCGGGCCCTCGGCGTGAGGGTCGCCGAGGGCCCGCCCCTGCGCCGGGTGACGGCCCGGCGCGGGGGTCACTCCCGCAGCCCCGCGAGTGCCGCCGCACCGCCGCGCAGGGCCGACCACGCCGGGACGGCCGACGCGGCGACCCCGAACACCGCGCACGCCGCGGTGGCCGCGCCGGCGGCCGCCCACGGCACTTCGACCGGAACGCTCACCGACAGCAGGGCCAGCGCGCACCCCATTCCGGCGAGGTTGAGCACGGCGACGGCCAGGCCCAGGAAGGCGCCGATCGCGACCACCACCAGGGACTCGGCGGCCACCAGCCGCAGTATCTGGCGCCGCGTGGCCCCGGCCAGCCGCAAAACCGCCAGCTCGCGGGCCCGGTCGGAGGTGGCCATCACCATGGTGTTGACCAGGGAGACGGCCGTGTAGAGCAGGGCGATGCCGAGGACGACCAGGAAGCCCAGCCGGGTCGTGCGGTCGTTCGACGGCCGCAGGGCGGCGAGCCACTCGTCCCGGGTGAGCACACGGCCGCCGTCCGGCTGAACCGCCTCGCGCAGCGCGGCGTTCACCGCGCCGGCGTCGGCGCCGTCCGTCAGGGCGACGTCCACCCGGTCGACGGGGGCGTGCGGGGCGTTGGCGGGCGTGACGTAGACGCCGTTGCCGCCCGTACCGGTGGCCATGACCGCCGCGATGCGCAGGGTCCTGCCGGCACCGTTCCCGAGCCACACCCGGACGCTCTGCCCGACGGAGTGCCGTTCCCATTCCTCGTTGACGACGATCGACCCGTCGTCGAGGTCGGTCACATTCCCCGCGACGAGCGGCAACCGCGTGGTGGCGGCGAGTGCCCCGGGGTCGGCGGCGCGCGACTCGGACCTGATCAGTGCCGGGCCGTCCTCCAGCGCGAACACCTCGCTCGCCGCGGTCGGCGACACCTCGGTCCCGGGGATGCCGCGCAGGCGTTCCAGGGTCCGCGCGCCGAAGCCCGTGCCGCCCGGCGCGGTGACCACGAAGGCGGCGGCGGTGCGCTCGCGGGCCTCCTGGGCCTCGGCCCGGTCGAGGGTGGCGGGGGCACCGAGGAGCGAGCCGGTGAGGGCGACGGTCACCAGCACCGGCGCGGCGACCGCGGCGGTACGGCGCACGCCGGCGGCGGCGTTCTCGCCCACGAGCATGCCGGCCGCGCCCGGCAGCCGGCCGAGGACCCGGGCGAGCAGCCGGGTCGGCGGGCGCAGCAGAACGGGGGTGAGCAGCGCGGTCGCGGTGATCAGCAGCATCGGCCGGCTCACGTACGTCTTGCGGTGCAGCAGGTCGCCGGGGTCGCCGGCGAGCGTGACGCAGAGGGTGACGACGGCGGTCAGCAGCAGCCCGGCGCCGACGAGCCGACGGCCCCAGGTCATCGCCCCCGTGTCCACGGAGGCCTCGCGCAGCGCCTGTGCGGGGCCGGTGCGGCCGGCGCGCCAGGAGGCCGCGGCCGCTCCGGCGAGGGCGACGAGCAGACCCGTCCAGAAGGCCGCGTGGTAGGGCCAGGTGTGGTCGCCGACGGTGAACCAGACGGGTGCGAGCCCGCCGTCGACCACGGTCGCGGCCAGCCACGGCGCGGCGTACCCGCCGAGCGCGCACCCCGCCGCCGAGGCGAGCGCTCCCACCAGGAGGGACTCCGCCAGCACCATCCGGCTGAGCTGGCCCGGGGTGGCTCCCGCGGTGCGCAGCAGCCCGAACTCGCGGCGGCGCTGGGCGACCGCGAAGGCGAACGTGGACGCCACGACGAACACCGACACGAAGGCGGTGACGCCGCCCGCGGTGCCGAACAGGGCGTTCAGGGCGGTCACCGCCTCGTCGTCCCGGCCGGGGTCGGCGTCGGCGTAGCGGCGGTCGTTCCCGGTGAGGACCCGGGCGCCGCTGCCGCCGACGGCGTCCCGCACCGCGGCGGCGTCCGCGTCGACCACCGACTGCACGCTGCGGGGGCACAGCCGGGCGGCGCGGGCGTCGGTGTAGAACACGGCGTGCTCGAACCCGAGGTCGGGCACGGTGCCGACGACGCGGACGGTGCCCCGGTCGGTGCGCACGCGCTGCCCCGGTACGGCCCAGCCGCCGGTCACGACGACCTCGTCGGCGGCGCGGGGCGCGCGTCCGGCGCTGAGCCCGTACGGGGCGAAGGCGGCGGTGGACCAGGGGTGTCCGACGAGGTCGCCGGGGCCGCCCCCGGCCCGTACGGGGAAGGACCGGTCCTCGACGACCGTGCCGAGCCGCCGCAGTGCGCCCAGGGTCGCGGCGGGCACGGCGCGCGGCTGCGCGAGCGGCCGCGTCCGCTCGCCCCTCGGCGTGGGCACCCGCAGGGTGTCCTGGCCGCGGACGACGACGGGCGCGGCGGCGAACCGCTCGGGGCGGCGCTCGGGCGCGTCCTGGGAGGAGGCGAGGACCAGGCCCATCACGGCGAGCAGCGTGACCCCCAGCGTCAGCGCAACGAAACTGCCGACGAAGGTGACCCGGCGGGTGCGCAGGGTGTGCAGGGCGACACTCAGCACGGAACGGCCTCCAGCCCGGTCATGCGCGCGGCGATGGCGTCGGCGCCCGCGGCGACCAACTCGCCGTGGACGCGGCCGTCGACGAGGAACACGACACGGTCGGCGTAGGAGGCGGCCACCGGGTCGTGGGTGACCATCACGACGGTCCGGCCCTCGCCGTCGACCATCCGCCGCAGCAGGGTCAGCACCTCGCGGCCGGCCCGCGAGTCCAGGGCGCCGGTCGGTTCGTCGCCGAACAGCACCTCGGGACGGGTGATCAGGGCGCGGGCCAGGGCGACGCGTTGCTGCTGCCCGCCGGACAGCTCCGACGGCCTGTGCCCGGCGCGGTCGCCGAGGCCGACCTGCTCGAGCACTTCGCGCACCCGGGCCCGCGAGGGCCTGCGGCCGGCCAGCCGCAGGGGCAGCGCGGCGTTCTGCGCGGCGGTCAGCGACGGCAGCAGGTTGAACGCCTGGAAGACGAAGCCGATGCGCTCGCGGCGCAGCAGTGTCAGCCGGGTCTCGCCGAGCGCGGTCAGGTCGGTGTCGCCGAGCAGGGCCGACCCCGAGGTGGGCCGGTCCAGGCCCGCGGCGCACTGCAGGAGGGTGGACTTGCCCGAGCCGGAGGGCCCCATGACTGCGGTGAAGGAGCCCTTGGGGAAGCCGAGGGTGACCTCGTCCAGGGCCGTCACGGCACTGTCGCCGCAGCCGTGCCGCCTGCTGACGGAGCGCAATCGGATGGCGTCGTCGTTCATCGGTCCCCACTGGGTCGGTTGCCGGTTCTCCCCCGCGCCCGGCGGGGCGGGGTGCTCCGGGAGGCGGTGTCTCCCGGACGGCTCCACGAAACCGCCCGGGGAGGCCCCGGCGCAGTGCGGCAGGGGCGAGAACCGGGGTGGGGCCAGCCATACCCCCGGTCCTCCCCCTGGGCGGATGGTCCGGGCCGGCGCCCGGGACCTACGGTGATCCGCATGCATCCCAGGAATGTGTGGCAGGCGATGTCCGGACCGGGCTTCCTGCTGTCCACGTGGCCGTGGCGCTCGCTGGCGTACCTGCTGACCGGGGTGGTCGCGGGCGCCGTCACCCTCGTGGGGATCGTGACCGCGGCGGCCGCCGGGGCCGCCCTCGCCGTCCTCCTGGTGGGGCTGCCGCTGCTCGTCCTCACCGCGCTCGCCGGCCTTCCCGTGGCCGTGCTGGAGCGGGCCCGGTTGCGCCTGGTCGACCGTGATCCCGCGCCGGGGCCCCATGTGCCGCCCGCCGCGGGAGGGTTGTGGCCGTGGCTGACGACCCGGCTGCGGGAGCGGGCGACCTGGCGGGAGCTCGGTCACGCCCTGCTGTTCGCGGGTGTGCTGTGGCCGGTGGACGCCCTCGTCGTCACCGTCGGGCTGGTGGCACCGCTCTCCCTGGTCGCCGCCCCGGTGCTCATGGCCACCGTCGGGCAGGGGCACGAGGCGAAGGTGCTCAAGCAGTGGACGGTCACCACCTGGCCGGCCGCGTGCGGCACTGCCGTCCTGGGGCTGCTGCTGCTCGCAATCGGCGCCTATGCGCTGGGCGTCGCCGCGGGCGCCCGGGCCGGCCTCGCCCGGCTCCTCGTCGCCCCGCGCGACCGCGACCTGGGCGCCCGGATCGTCGAACTGACCCGCTCCCGCGTACGCCTGGTGGACGCCTTCGAGGCGGAGCGGCGCAGGATCGAGCGCGACCTGCACGACGGGGCGCAGCAACGCCTGGTCGCACTGTCGATGGCCCTGGGCCTGGCCCGGCTGGACGCGCCACCCGGTCCGCTGGCCGACCGGCTCGCCGAGGCCCACGAGGAGGCGGGCAGGGCCCTGGAGGAACTGCGCGAGCTCATCAACGGCGTCCACCCCCGGGTCCTGACCGACTTCGGCCTGGGGGCGGCCGTCGCCGACGCCGCCGACCGCTCGGCCGTCCCCGTCGACGTGGACCTGGAACTGCCCGGGCGGCTGCCCCGGGCGGTCGAGGCCGCCGCGTACTTCGTGGTCCGCGAGGCCCTCGCCAACGTCGCCCGGCACAGCGCCGCCGACCGCGCGCGGGTCAGCGGCGGGCACCGGGACGGGCGGCTCGTCCTCCAGGTCCGCGACGACGGCCGCGGCGGCGCCGAACCCGGCGCGGGCAGCGGACTGACCGGGCTCGCCGACCGGGTGTCCGTGCTGGATGGCAGACTCTCCCTGTCCAGTCCCCCGGGCGGACCGACCCTGCTGCGTGTGGAGATCCCTTGCGAGTGGACCGAGCGCTCCGCGTAGTGCTGGCCGAGGACAGCGTGCTGCTGCGGGACGGCCTGACGGGGCTGCTGGAGCGCTGCGGGCACCGGGTCGTGGCCGCCGTGGGCGACGCCGACGCGCTGGTCGCGGCCGTCGGTGAGCACTCCCCCGACGTGGTGGTGACGGACGTCCGCATGCCTCCGGGCTTCCAGGACGAGGGCCTGCGGGCGGCGGTGCGGCTGCGGCGGGAGCGGCCCGCCCTGCCCGTCCTCGTCCTCAGCCAGTACGTGCAGCGCTCCTACGCGGGCGAGCTGCTGGACTCGGGCGACGGAAAGGGCCTCGGGTACCTGCTGAAGGACCGGGTCGGGCAGGTCGAGGAGTTCGTCGAGGCGCTGGGCGAGGTCGCGGCCGGCGGCACGGTCGTCGACCCCGAGGTCGTACGGCAGTTGCTGCGCCGCCGCCGCGATCCGCTGGAGCGCCTCACGCCGCGCGAGCGGGAGGTGCTGGCACTGGTCGCCGAGGGGCGGTCGAACGCCGCGATCGCCCGTGCGCTGGTCGTCTCCGAGGCGGCCGTGGGCAAGCACATCGGCAGCATCCTCACCAAGCTCGACCTGCCTCCGGCCGAGGAGACCCACCGCCGCGTCCTGGCCGTCCTCGCCTATCTGCGGGCCTGATCGCTCCCCCGGCGTGCGCCTGGTGTACCGGTGCGGGACCCGCCGCAGGCGCCGCAGGGGTGGTTCAGGCCGTCTTCGCGGCGTCCTGCCGGCGCACCATCTCGGCGATCCACACGGGCGCGAACGGGGACGTGCAGCCCGCGGAGGTCGGGTAGTCCTTCAGCACCTCCAGGCGCTCACCGATGCCGACGGCGCGGGCGCGCAGTCCCGCGTGCTCGATCCCGATCCGGGCCAGGCAGTGGTTCATCGCCCACTGCAGGCGCGGCGGGGCGTCCTTCATCTCCGCCTCGACGACGTCGAGCAGTCCCGCGAGGTCGAGGCCGTCGGGCCTCTTCGCCACGCGTTCGGTGGTCAGTGCCCAGCCGGCGCTCGCCACCACGGGATCGGAGTCCGCGAGCCAGGCCACGCGCAGTTCCTCGGCGTGCGGGTTCTTCTTCACCACGTCGTTCACGAGCCAGTCGTGCACCTTGGGTGCGCGCGCCTCGCGCAGCATGGCGTCCAGTTCGTCCCGTCCGAACGCCTTCGGGCGGCAGACCAGGATCGCCAGGAGTCGGGCCGCGGTGTCGTCCGTCTCCCAGAGGCGGACCGCGAGTTCCTGCTGCGTCCTGAGCCGTTTCGCGATCGCGCGCAGCTTGCCGAGGTTCACGCCGTGGTCGTCGCCGTGCCTCTCGTTCACCGCGCGCGTCTTGGGGTCCTCGAGCGCGGCAAGCTCGGCCATCACCTCCGCCGCCGTCGTTCCGGCCACCTCGGGCTCCTCTCCCTTGTGCGCGGGGTTCAGCGTACGACGGGGCCGGGGTGAAACGGTGCCGTCGCTACGCGCGTGCGGAGGCCAGGTCCAGTTCGGCCCAGACGACCTTGCCGCCGTCCGCAGAGCGTGATCCCCAGCGCCGGGAGAGCTGGCCGACCAGGAAGAGGCCGCGGCCGTTCTCGTCCGTGGCGCGCGCACTGCGCAGGCGCGGAACGCAGACGTCGGTGTCGGACACTTCGCAGGTCAGGGCCTGATGCCGGATCAGGCGCAGGCCGATCGGGCCGGCGCCGTGGCGGACGGCGTTGGTGACCAGCTCGCTGACGAGCAGTTTCGCGGAGTGCTCGATCCCGTCCAGGCCCCAGGCGGTGAGCTGGGCGGCGGCCAGGAGCCGGGCGTGGCGGACGGCGCCCTCGTCGCAGGGCAGGGTCCAGGAGGCGACCTGGGCCGCGCCGAGCGACAGCGTCCTGACCAGGAGCAGGGTGACGTCGTCCGAGGGTGCCTGGGCCGGGAGGCTCGCCGTGGCGAGGGTGCAGAGTTCCTCCAGGGAGCGGTCCGGTTCCGCGAGTGCGGTACCCAGGCGGTGCATCCCTTCCTCGATGTCACCGTCGCGGCTCTCGATCAGGCCGTCGGTGTAGAGGGCGACCAGGCTTCCCTCGGGCAGTTCCAGCTCCACCGCCTCGAAGGGGTCGCCGAGGCCGATGCCCAGGGGCGCCCCGGTGGGAAGGTCGGGAAAGGTGACCCGGCCCTCGCGGTCGACGATCGCGGGCGGCGGATGCCCGGCGCGGGCCATGACGCACACGCGGGTGGCCGGGTCGTAGACGGCGTACAGGCAGGTGGCGCCGACGACGGCGGGAGTCTGGTCCGCGGGGTCGGTGTCCTCCTCGACGAGTCGCTGGACCGTGTCGTCGAGCCGGTGCAGGAGTTCGGCGGGGGGCAGTTCCATGTCGGCCAGCGTGCGGACGGCGGCGCGGAGGGTGCCCATCGTGGCCGCGGCGTGGAGACCGTGGCCGACCACGTCGCCGACGACGAGGGCGACGCGGGCGCCGGACAGCGGGATGACGTCGAACCAGTCCCCGCCGACGCCGTGGTCCATGTCGGCCGGCAGGTAGCGCGAGGCCGCCTCGACGGCCGTGCCGCCCTTCAGCCGGCGTGGGAGCAGGTTGCGTTGCAAGGTGAGGGCCGCGGTGTGCTCCCGTGCGTACTGGCGTGCGTTGTCCAGCGCCACCGCGGCGCGCCCGACGAGTTCCTCGGCCAGCAGGAGGTCGACCTCCTGGAACGGCTCCGGGTCGGCGGTGCGGATGAACAGGACGACGCCCAGCAGCGCGCGCCGGGCACGGATCGGGACGACCATCAGCGAATGGACGCCGTTCGTGCGGATCCGCGCGGCCAGGGCCGGGTCATGGTCGAACCAGATCCCCGGAGCGGTGTCCAGGATCGGCTCCAGGTGGGATCTGCCCGTACTCAGCACGGACGCGAAGGGCGAGCGGGGCGGCACGCTGACCGGCTCGCCGCGCACCCAGACGGATTCCGGCGCCCCCGGGTGGATCGAGGCCAGACCGGCTCGCCGCAGCACGGGCAGGCGCCCGCCCGCCGGGTCGATGCGCGCCGGAGGCCCCTCACTGAACGGCACGGACTGCTCCAGGTCCACGGCCACGTAGTCCGCGAGCAGCGGCACGGCGAGGTCGGCCAGTTCCTGGCTGGTCTGCATCACGTCCAGGGTGCTGCCGAGGCGCGCGCTGGCCTCGCCGACGGCGGCGAGGCGCTCGCGGGCCAGCCGGCTCTCGACGACGTCGGCGCTGATGACGCAGACGCCGAGCGATTCGCCGTCGGCGCCCTGGAGGCAGTGGAACGACGCCGCGAACGGATGCTCCCGGCCCTTGCTCACCGGCAGCCACGTCCGGTACTCGTGCACCTTGGTGGTGCCGCTCTCGAGCACCTGGCGCATCACCGTTTCGAGTGCGCCGGCCTTGGGGCCGGCCAGCACGTCGACGAACCGTCGTCCGAGTCGCCGGGCGGCCGGGATGCCGTCGTGCTCCTCCATCACGTCGTTGGCGAAAGCGCAGCGCAGTTGCGGATCGCGGATGACGACCCCGATGGGCGCGCGGGCGAGGAGCGGCCCCCACACGGAACCGCTCGTCGCGTCCCCGGAGAGGGCGCCGGTGTCGGTCAGGGTCGCGAGCCAGCGCGTCGCCCCGTTCAGGCCCCGCAGCATCGTGATCCGCAGGCTGACGTCGATGATGCGCCCGTCGCGGTGGGTCACCGAGGCCGTGCCCGGCCAGCCGTCCTCGGCGACGCGCTGCCGGGTGAAATCCGACATCGACGGAGCGTCCCCGAAGGACGGCAGCACGCGGGCGGCGGACAGGCCGACCACGTCACCGGCGGCGTATCCGACCAGGCGCTCGGCTGCCGTGGTCCACGCGACCACCGTCCCCCGCTCGTCGAAGATCGCGAACGCCGAGTCGGAAATCCCGGGCGCGTTCACACGATTACCAAGCGTCACCACATCTGTGCAGGTCATCGAAGTCTTGTCCTCAGGCAGGCCGAGTAGGCGGGCAAATGCCCGATTTGCGTCTTCCGGGGGTCAGACCGGGCAGTGTCCCGATCTGTGACAGCGGGCACGTCCGGCGCCGCGCCCGTCACCACACGCCGGCGGGGACCTCCACGGCCGCGATGTCGCCGGTCTCCGCCCGGAGGGTCGTCACGCCCTCCTCGCACACGGTGCGCACCGGGACGGAGGTGTGCGACAGGATGGCGGAGATCTTCGCGTCACCGGGCAGGACGAGCCCGTAGACCTCCTTCCACCCGGCGCCGACCGCACGGTGCCCGAGATGGCGCAGGAGCCAGCTGCCGAGCCCGCTGCTCTGCCAGGCGTCCTCGACGAGCAGCGCCGCCTCCGCGTTCCCGCGGTCCGGCATCAGGTGCCCCACGGCCACGAGGTCCCCGGCCGGCTGCTGGAGGCCCAGGTGCACGGCTCCCGGTCTGGCCAGCAGCGTGCGCAGATAGGACCGGGGATCACCCATCGCCCTGTGGTAGCGGCTCCACAGCGTGCCGGGCGAGCACCTGAGGTGCATGGCCACGGCCCGTTCGAGGTCCTGAGGGCCGAATTCGACGAGGCGGGGCGCGTGCCGCTCGGGCCGTCCGCCCCGCGGCCGGGTACGGGCGAAGGGCTTCACCAGCGGGCCTCGTCCGGATCCCCGCCCACGCCCGTGTCCTCCCGGACCGTCACGACGGGAACCAGAGGTCGGCTTCCTCGGCCTCCTCCTTGCCGATGGCGAAGACGGCGATGTCCTTCTTCCGGGACCCCTGCGGCGGCAGCGCCGCCACGTAGGGGTGGTCCCGGTCTCCGGCCGGCGGTCCGCCGTGTCCACCGGGAGCCGGGAGGGACTCGAAGTACTCGGCGTTGACGTCCCGGTACCGCGCCCACTCCTGCGGCAGGTCGTCCTCGTGGAAGATCGCCTCGACCGGGCACACGGGCTCGCAGGCCCGGCAGTCCACGCATTCGGCGGGGTTGATGTAGAGCGTCCGGCCGCCCTCGTAGATGCAGTCCACCGGGCATTCGGCGACGCAGGCCCGGTCCTTGACGTCGATGCAGGGCTGCGCGACGACGTAGGTCACCCTCTGCTCCCAGGTCGCGGCGGGGACGAGCACCGGTGGGCCGTCCGCCCCGGGCGTCCTTCGATCAGCCCTATGACCGGAACACCCCTGGCGTTGTGACAGACGAACCCGCCGGACGGCCCGGCGACACGACGGCGGTGTCACACAGCGGAGTGCCGAGCGGTCTGGTGGTTGACTCTCCGTACATGATTCGCAGCATGCGACATCCGAGATGAGGTGCATCGTGTCCCCTGAGAACACTTTCGTGATCGTCGGAGGCGGTCTGGCCGCGGGCAAGGCGGCGGAAGCGCTGCGGGAGAACGGCTACGACGGCCGGCTCGTTCTCATCGGCGACGAACCGGACAGGCCCTACGTCCGGCCGCCCCTCTCGAAGGGCTATCTGCTCGGCAAGGAGACCCGCGACTCGATCTTCGTCCACCCCGACGACTGGTACGACAAGCACGACGTCGACCTGCGCCTCGGGACGACCGTCACCGGGCTCGACGCGGGGGCCAAGGAGGTGGAGCTCGACGGCGGGCAGCGCATGCCGTACACAAAGCTGCTCCTGGCCACCGGTTCGACGCCGCGCCGTCTGCCCGTCCCCGGGGCCGACCTGGACAACGTGCTCTACCTGCGCCGTGTGGGCGACAGCGAGCGGCTCAAGGCCGCCTTCACCGCGGGCGCGCGGATCGTCGTCATCGGCGGCGGGTGGATCGGTCTGGAGACCGCCGCGGCCGCCAAGCAGGCCGGGGCGGACGTCACGGTGCTGGAGGCCGAGGAGCTGCCGCTGCTCAGGGTGCTCGGGCGCGAGGCGGCCGAGGTCTTCGCGGCCCTGCACACCGACCACGGCGTGGTCCTGCGGCACGGCGCGCAGGTGGAGCGCATCACCGGCAGCGGCGGACGCGCCGACGGGGTGCAGCTCGCCGACGGCACGCGCCTCCCCGCGGACGCCGTGGTCGTCGGCGTCGGCATCACCCCCAACGTGCAGCTCGCCGAGGCGGCCGGGCTGGAGGTGCGCAACGGCATCGTCACCGACGCCCACCTGCGCACCTCCGCGCCGGACGTCTTCGCCGCGGGCGACGTCGCCAACGCCTACCACCCGTTCCTCGACCGCCACATCCGTGTCGAGCACTGGGCCAACGCGCTGAACCAGCCCGCCACGGCCGCGCAGGGGATGCTCGGCGGCGACGCCGTCTACGACCGGCTGCCGTACTTCTACACCGACCAGTACGACCTCGGCATGGAGTACACCGGTTACGTGGAGCCCGGCGGCTACGACCGCGTCGTCTTCCGCGGCGACAAGGCCGCGCGGGAGTTCGTCGCCTTCTGGATGGCGGGCGACCGCATCCAGGCCGGCATGAACGTCAACGTGTGGGACGTCATCGAGCCGGTCCGCGACCTGATCACCTCGCGCGCCGCGGTCGACGACGCCCGGCTCGCCGACCCGCAGGTGCCGCTGAACCGCGTCACCGCCTGACGGCCCGGCCGCCAGTGGGCGTGGGACGACCGGACGACCCGGCCGCCCCACGCCCTTCCCCGTGCGGGAAGCCGGTGTCACAGATGGCCCGCCCGCCCGGTCGTACCGAGTGACAACCAAGGCGATCGGAGCGGACCGTGGCCCTCACTGAACGACACATTTCCACCATGGTGCTGGTGATCGGCACCGGAGGAGCAGGACTGCGAGCGGCGATCGAACTGGCGGAGGCCGGTGTCGACGTCCTCGCGGTCGGCAAGCGGCCCAAGGACGACGCCCACACCGCGCTCGCGGCCGGGGGCATCAACGCCGCGCTGGCCACCATGGACCCCGAGGACAGCTGGCAGCAGCACGCCGCGGACACGCTCAAGGAGAGCTACCTGCTGGCCGACCCCCGCACCGTGGAGATCGTCACCCAGGGCGCGGCCCGCGGCATCGACGACCTGGAGCGGTACGGCATGGCCTTCGCCCGGGAGGAGGACGGCCGGATCTCGCAGCGCTTCTTCGGCGCGCACCGGTACCGCCGCACCGCCTTCGCGGGCGACTACACCGGCCTGGAGATCCAGCGCACCCTCGTCCGCCGGACGGAGCAGCTCGGCATCCCGGTGCTCGAGGGCGTCTACGTCACCCGCATCCTGGAGCACGACGGCGCCGTGTTCGGGGCGTACGGCTTCGACCTCACGGACGGCACGCGCTACCTCATCCACGCCGACGCCGTGATCCTCGCGGCCGGCGGCCACACCCGGATCTGGCGGCGCACCTCCTCCCGGCGCGACGAGAACACCGGTGACTCCTTCCGCCTGGCCGTGGAGGCCGGCGCCCGGCTGCGCGACGCCGAGCTCGTCCAGTTCCACCCGTCCGGCATCATCGAGCCGGAGAACGCGGCCGGCACGCTCGTCAGCGAGGCGGCCCGCGGTGAGGGCGGCATCCTGCGCAACGCGCTCGGCGAGCGGTTCATGAGCCGCTACGACCCCGAGCGGATGGAGCTGTCCACGCGTGACCGCGTGGCGCTCGCCTCGTACACGGAGATCAAGGAGGGCCGCGGCACCCCCAAGGGCGCCGTGTGGCTGGACGTCTCCCACCTGCCGCGGCAGACCATCATGAACCGGCTCCCCCGGGTCTACCAGACGCTGCTGGACCTGCAGATGCTGGACATCACCCGCGACCCGATCGAGATCGCGCCCACCGCGCACTACTCGATGGGCGGCGTCTGGGTGCGGCCCGAGGACCACAGCACCGACGTCCGCGGCCTGTACGCCATCGGTGAGGCGTCCAGCGGTCTGCACGGCGCCAACCGCCTGGGCGGCAACAGCCTGATCGAGCTGCTCGTCTTCGGCCGCATCACGGGCCAGGCGGCCGCCGCCTACTCGCTGGGGCTGACCTCGCTTCCGCGCTCGGCGGCGGCGATCGCTCAGGCCCGCGCCGAGGTCGACGACCTGCTGGCGGCGGACGGGCCGGAGAACGTCCGCGCCCTGCAGCGCGCGATCCGCAACACGATGACCGAGCACGCGGGCGTCGTACGCGACGAGGAGGGCCTGCGCGCGGGCCTGGCGGAACTCGACGCGATCGAGAAGCGGATGGAGTCGGTCGGGATCCACCCCGACATCGCCGGCTACCAGGACCTCGCACACGCCTTCGACCTCAAGTCCGCGGCCCTGGCGGCGCGCGCCACGCTGGAGTCGGCGCTGGAGCGGCGCGAGACCCGTGGCTGCCACAACCGCAGCGACTACCCGGAGACGGACCCCGCGCTGCGGGTCAACCTCGTCTGGTCCCCGAAGACCGGCGTCACCCGCGAGACCATCCCGGCCGTCCCCGAGGAGATCGCCGCCCTGATGCAGGACGTCTCCACCGAGGGCAAGCTCGTCGAGTAGCGGCGCCGCCAGGCCACTCCGTGTGAGGTACCGGGCCCGCCACGCCGGGCCCCTGTCACAAACCGCTCCGCCACCCGGTCATTACCGGCGAACACGTACCGGCGATCACGTACCGGCCGGGTCACCGCACCATGCGCCCCGCGCACGAGAACACCCGAGAGGACCCCAACATGAAGGTCGTAGTCATCGGCGGAACCGGGCTGATCGGCTCGAAGGTCGTCAGCAAGCTCAACGACCACGGGCACGAGGCCGTCGCGGCCTCCCCCAACACCGGCGTCAACACCCTGACCGGCGAGGGCCTCGCCGAGGTCCTGCAGGGCGCCCAGGTCGTCGTGGACGTCTCCAACTCGCCCTCCTGGGAGGACGAGGCCGTGATGAACTTCTTCCGCACCTGCACCTCCAACCTGCTGAAGGCGAACGCCGAGGCCGGTGTCACCCACCACGTCGCGCTCTCCATCGTCGGCACCGACCGGCTCCCGGAGAACGGCTACTTCCGCGCCAAGCTGGCCCAGGAGGAGCTGATCAAGGCGTCGGGCATGCCCTACTCCCTCGTCCACGCCACGCAGTTCTTCGAGTTCGCGAACGGCATCGCGGACGCGGGGACCGAGGGCGACACGGTGCGCATCCCGCCCGTCAAGTTCCAGCCCATCTACTCCGACGACGTGGCCACGGCAGTCGCCCGCACCGCGGCCGGCACGCCCCTCAACGGGGTGGTGGAGATCGCCGGCCCGGACGTGTTCCGGTTCGACGAGCTGATCCGTGACGTGCTGACCGCCCAGAACGACCCCCGCAAGGTCGTCGCGGACCCGCACGCCCGCTACTACGGCTCCGAGCTGCAGGAAGGCTCCCTCGTCCCCGGCCCCGGCGCGCAGCTGGCAGCGACCCGCTTCGCCGACTGGTTCGCGCAGCAGCAGCGGTAACCCCCGCGGGTGGCCCCCGCCCCCGGCGGGGGCCACCGCAGCCTCCCGAGACCCACCCGTACGAAGAGGTGCCGACCCGCCATGCCCAGGAACTGCGCGGAAACCACCGTCCCCGGCACGCGTCCGCAGGCGGAACCGACCGGCGCGTACGTCATCGACCCGCTCCACAGCGCGGTCGGCTTCTCCGTCCGGCACGCCATGGTCACCCGGGTGCGGGGCGGATTCACGGCCTTCGAGGGCTTCCTGCGGCTCGACGGGCTCCGGCCGGCCCGCTCCGAGGCCCACGTGAGCGTGCAGACCGGCAGCCTGACCACGGGCCTCCCGGCGCGCGACTCCCACATCACCGGCCCCGACTTCCTGGACTCCGCGACCTTCCCCCTCATGGTCTTCCGCTCCACCGCGGTCGCTTCCCCGGGCGGGAACGGTTTCCGCATGGCGGGGAACCTGACGATCAAGGACATCGAGCGGCCCGTGCACCTCGACCTGGCCTACGGCGGCACCGCCCGCGACCCCGGCGGGCAGTGGCGGGTCGGCTTCGAGGGCTCGGCCACCCTCCGGCGTTCCGACTGGGGGCTCGACTGGAACGTCCCCCTGCAGACCGGGGGCGTCCTGCTCAGCGACAAGGTTCGGCTCGAACTCAGCGTCTCCGCGCTGCGACTCGGCCCGGAGGCCCTGTGATGACCGGCTCCCCCGACCACCGTCCCGACGTCTCGGCCACCGCGCTGACCCTCAGCGCCCAGGCCGTCGCCCTGGAACTGCGCGTCATCGAGCTGCGCCGCGAACTCGCCGACGTCGCCGACCGCATGACCGCCGTCGCCGAGGCCCTGAGCGGCCTCCGCGCCTCCGGCCTCCTCCCGGAACAGGACCCGGGCGACCACTGAGCCCGGCGCCGTGGACCCGGGTTCCGGGAGTCGGTGCCCGGGGGAAGGTGCCGTCAGGCGGGCTGCCACAGCTCGATGCGGTTGCCCTCGGGGTCGGTGACCCAGCCGAAGCGGCCGACACCGTCCATGTCCTGGGTCTGCGCGGCCACGTCCGCTCCCCGGGCGCGCAGTTGCGCGAGCATCGCGTCCAGGTCGCGGACCCGGAAGTTGAGCATCGTCTGCTGGGTGCGGGACCCGAAGTAGTCGGTCCCCGAATCGAAGGCCGCGAAGACCGTGGGGCCGGGTTCCTGGGTCCACAGGCCGTTCCGATCGGCGTCCAGCCCCAGGCAGTCGCGATACCAGGCGCTGAGGGCCGCCGGGTCGGCGGCGCGCACGAAGTGCCCGCCGATTCCAAGCACACGTTCCATGCCGCCATCCTGCCAGGGCGGTGACCCGAACTCCCGGACCCGCGCGGACCGACGGCCTCCTCGACGCGTGAGGCGGTCCGCGGGGGCGACTACTCCTGGACGACCGCCGCGGTCTGCAGGCGGGCCGCGTCCCGGCCCGGCGGGGCTCCGAACATGCGGCGGTACTCGCGGCTGAACTGCGAGGCGCTGTCGTACCCGACGGCGTGACCGACCGCGGCGACGTCGTCCGGTGCCGCGATCAGTTGCAGACGGGCCTTCTGCAACCGGATCTGCTTCTGGAACTGCAGCGGGCTCATCGCGGTCACGGCACGGAAGTGCCGGTTCAGCGAGGAGACGCTCATGCCCACCTCGCGGGCGACCTCGTCGATCCGGATGACCTCGTCGTAGTGGGCCTTGATCCACTCGATCGCCCGGGCCACGAGCGACATGCGGCTGTCGGCGCGCCCGATCTGCCGGATCAACGCTCCCTGCGGCCCGTTCAGCAGCCGCCAGTGGATCTCGCGTCGCACCCCGGGGGCCAGTACGGGCAGGTCACGGGGCTCGTCCAGCAGGCGCAGCAGCCGCAGGACCGCGTCCAGCAGCCGGTCGTCGGCGTCGCTGGTGGCCAGGCCCGGCCCCTCGTACGGGAGGGCCGGGACGGGGGCGGCCTCCAGCAGCAGCTGTGCGATGAGCGCCGGCCGCAGCGGAAGCCCGAACCCGATGAACGGCTCCGCCGGCGTGGCCCGGCTGATCTGCGAGATCAGCGGCAGCTCGACGGTCGCGACCAGGTACTGCCCGGCCCGGTAGTCGAAGATCCGGTCGCCGAGGACGGAACGCTTCGCCCCTTGGACGGTCAGCGCCATCATCGGCGCGTTGACCGTACCCATCGGTTCGGTGACGCGACCGCAGGCGAAGACCACCATGTCCTCGATCCAGCGCGGCCGCGGGCTCCCCGAGGACAGGCGCGTGATCCGTTCGCCGATCTCATCCAGGTGACGCATGCCCCCAGTGGACCACGAGACGGTGACAGGGGCGCTCATGGTCGGGGCGAGGGTGAGCGGATCGTGCAACGATGCGCGCCGATCGGTCTAGGGGAACGGCGGGCGGCGGGTTCGAATGGAGGAGCAGCGGGGGACGGCCGACCCGGCGTCCCCGATCTCTCTCCCCGTGAGGAAGCCCCGCCATGTCGCTCGATTCCTATGTCACGCTCGGCCGCTCAGGACTGCGCGTCAGCCCGTTCACCCTGGGCACGATGACCTTCGGTGAGGATCACGGATGGGGCTGCGGTCCCGAGGAGTCCGCGAACATCCTGGCCGCGTACCTCGATCGCGGCGGCAACTCGATCGACACCGCGAACATCTACACCAACGGGCACTCAGAGAAGATCGTCGGCGACTACTTCGCCGGCCGGTCCGCACTGCGCGACCGGGTCGTGATCGGCACCAAGTTCTTCGGCAACCTCTACGAGAACGACCCCAACGGGGGCGGACCCGGCCGCAAGGCGATCGTGCAACAGCTGGAGAACTCGCTGCGGCGTCTGCGCACCGACTACGTCGACATCTACTGGCTCCACAACTTCGACCCGGCCACGCCCGTCGAGGAGACCCTGCGCGCGCTCGACGACATGGTCCGCGACGGCAAGGTCCGCTACGTCGGGTTCTCCGACGTTCCGGCGTGGGCGACGGCCGAGGCCGCCACCATCGCGCGCTTCCGCGGATGGGCCCCGGTCGTCGCGCTGCAGCTGGAGTACTCCCTGCTCGAACGCACCTCGGAGGGCGAGCTGATCCCGATGGCCCAGGCCCTCGGCATGGCCGTGATGCCCTGGGGGCCGCTGCGCAGCGGGTTCCTGTCCGGCAAGTACTCGAGCGCCTCCACCGGGCCGGTGGACACCACGCGCACGCACCTCGTCGGCGTTCCCGGCGAGGCCGACTACAAGGTCATCGACGCGCTCCACGCCGTCGCCGCCGACGCGGGCGCCGACCCCGCCGCCGTCGCCCTGGCGTGGGTGCGGGGGCGCCCCGGGGTCACGTCCACGCTCATCGGCGCGCGGCGCATGGACCAGTTCGAGGCCAA
This sequence comes from Streptomyces sp. PA03-3a, assembly GCF_033792735.1. Lineage (NCBI taxonomy): Bacteria > Bacillati > Actinomycetota > Actinomycetes > Kitasatosporales > Streptomycetaceae > Streptomyces > Streptomyces sp. PA03-3a. The sequence continues at coordinate 24,679 of NZ_JARAVM010000016.1, read as the reverse complement.
TCTGCGGGCCCTCGACGTCACTCTCACAGCGGCCCAGCGCGGTGTGCTCGACGAGGTGTCCACACCCGCGCTGAACTTCCCCGCCCACAACAACGCGACGCTGGCGCCGATGCTCCAGTTCGCCGGGGCGCGCGTCGACGGCCGCCCGTCGGCGCCCTCTCCGCTGCTGCGGGCACACAGCGCCCGCTACTGAGGGCCGCGGGGGCCGGGGCGTGATCGCCCCGGCCCCCGCGTCGTCGTACGGAAGCCGCGCCTCAGGCGCCGACGTAGGCGGCCAGGTGCCGGCCGGTGAGGGTGGAGCGGTCGGCGACGAGGTCCGCCGGGGTGCCCTCGAACACGATCTGCCCGCCGTCGTGGCCGGCGCCGGGGCCGAGGTCGATGATCCAGTCGGCGTGCGCCATGACCGCCTGGTGGTGCTCGACGACGATGACGGACTTGCCGGAGTCGACGAGGCGGTCCAGCAGGCCGAGCAGCTGCTCGACGTCGGCGAGGTGCAGGCCGGCGGTGGGCTCGTCGAGGACGTAGACGCCGCCCTTGTCCGCCATGTGCGTGGCCAGCTTCAGCCGCTGCCGCTCACCGCCGGAGAGCGTGGTGAGGGGCTGGCCGAGGCTGAGGTAGCCGAGTCCGACCTCGGCGAGCCGGCCGAGGATGCGGTGCGCGGCGGGGGTGTGCGCGTCGCCGTCGCCGAAGAACTCCTCGGCGTCGGTGACCGACATGGCGAGCACCTCGCTGATGTCGCGCCCGCCGAGGTGGTACTCCAGCACGGAGGCCTGGAACCGCTTGCCCTCGCACTCCTCGCAGGTGCTGGCGACGCCGGCCATCATCGCCAGGTCCGTGTAGACGACGCCGGCGCCGTTGCAGGTGGGGCAGGCACCTTCGGAGTTGGCGCTGAACAGCGCGGGCTTGACGTCGTTGGCCTTGGCGAACGCCTTGCGGATCGGGTCGAGCAGCCCGGTGTACGTCGCCGGGTTGCTGCGGCGGGAGCCCCGGATGGGGCTCTGGTCGACGGACACGACGCCGGCACCGGCGGGGATGGACCCGTGCACGAGGGAGCTCTTGCCGGAGCCCGCGACTCCGGTGATGACGGTGAGCACCCCGAGCGGGACGTCGACGTCGACGTCGCGCAGGTTGTGCGCCGTGGCGCCGCGTACCTCCAGGTTGCCGGTGGGCTTGCGCACCGTCTCCTTCAGGGAGGCGCGGTCGTCGAAGTGCCGGCCGGTGATGGTGCCGCTGGCGCGCAGCCCCTCGATGTCGCCCTCGAAGCAGACGGTGCCGCCGGCCGTACCGGCGCCGGGGCCGAGATCGACGACATGGTCGGCGATCGCGATGGTCTCCGGCTTGTGCTCCACGACGAGCACCGTGTTGCCCTTGTCGCGCAGCCTCAGCAGCAAGCCGTTCATCCGCTGGATGTCGTGCGGGTGCAGACCGGTGGTGGGCTCGTCGAAGACGTACGTGGTGTCGGTGAGCGAGGAGCCGAGGTGGCGGATCATCTTGACGCGCTGCGCCTCGCCGCCCGAGAGGGTGCCCGACGGCCGCTCGAGCGAGAGGTAGCCGAGGCCGATCTCCACGAACGACTCGAGGGTGTGCTGCAGCTTGGTGAGCAGCGGCGCCACCGAGGGCTCGTCGAGGCCGCGCACCCACTCCGCCAGGTCGCTGATCTGCATCGCGCACGCGTCGGCGATGCTCGTCCCGGCGATCTTCGACGCGCGGGCGCCCTCGCTGAGCCGGGTCCCCTCGCACTCGGGGCAGGTGGTGAAGGCGACGGCACGGTCCACGAACTCGCGGATGTGCGGCTGCATCGCCTCCTTGTCCTTGGACAGCATCGACTTCTGGACCCGCGGGATGAGCCCCTCGTAGGTCATGTTGATGCCGGCGATCTTCATCCGGGTCGGCTCGCGGTGCAGGAAGTCGTGCAGCTCCTGCTGGGTGAACTTGCTGATCGGCTTGTCGGGGTCGAAGAAGCCGGACTCGGCGTAGAGCCGGGAGTTCCAGCCGCCGCCCTTGTAACCGGGGACCGTGATGGCGCCCTCGTTGATCGACTTGGAGTCGTCGAAGAGCCGGCTGAGGTCGATGTCGGAGACCGTGCCCCGGCCCTCGCAGCGCGGGCACATGCCGCCGGTGCGGGTGAAGGAGACCTTCTCGGCCTTGCTCGCGCCGCGCTCCACGGTGATCGCCCCGCTGGCGCGGACGGAGGGGACGTTGAAGGCGTACGCGCTGGGCGGGCCGATGTGCGGGGCGCCGAGCCGGCTGAAGAGGATGCGCAGCATGGCGTTGGCGTCGGTGACGGTGCCGACGGTGGAGCGGGGGTCGGCCCCCAGCCGCTGCTGGTCGACGGTGATCGCGGTGGTCAGCCCGTCGAGGACGTCCACCTCGGGACGGGCCAGCGTCGGCATGAAGCCCTGCACGAAGGCGCTGTAGGTCTCGTTGATCAGCCGCTGCGACTCCGCGGCGATGGTGTTGAAGACGAGGGAGCTCTTGCCCGAGCCGGAGACACCGGTGAACACCGTCAGCCGGCGCTTCGGGATCTCGATGCTGACGTCCTTCAGGTTGTTCTCGCGCGCGCCGTGCACGCGGATCAGATCGTGGCTGTCGGCAACGTGCGGCGCAGGCGACTGCGCGTCCGCCTTCTTGGCCATGCTTATCGTCTCTCCATCTGTCTGGTGCGTACGGGGCCGCCCACGCGGTCTCCGTCGGCGTCGCCTGACTCGATCTGACCGGCTTCGGACACGTAGGTCCGGCGTCCCCTCGTCGGCGCGGTCGCGGCCACGGTAGCCGTCCGCCCGGCCGCCCCGCTCCCGGTTCGGACCGGTCCCCGTCGAACGGGCCGGGCGGCGGACGGGTTCCCGGCCCTGGCGGACGTCCGTGCGGGGAGCGGGGTTCGGCGGGGCGGCGTCAGCGGACCTCGTTGAACCGGATCGTGTTGCCCGCCGGGTCGCGGAAGGCGCAGTCGCGGATCCCGTACGGCTGCTCGGTCGGCTCCTGGACGACCTCGGCGCCGCCCGCGACCAGCCGCTCGAAGACGCCGTCGAGGTCGGGCGTGGCGAGGACGACACGGGCGTAGGTGCCCTTCGCCATCATCGCGGTGACGGCGCGGCGCTCGTCCTCGGTGATGGCCGGGTCGCCGGCGGGCGGCTCCAGGACGATCGAGGTGCCGGGCTGGTCGGCGGGGCCGACGGTGATCCAGCGCATGTCGCCGTAGCCGACGTCGTTGCGGACCTTGAAGCCGAGGGTGTCGCGGTAGAAGGCGAGCGAGGCCTCGGGGTCGGTGTGCGGGAGGAAGGTCCAGTGAATGGTGATGTCCATGGCCGTCACGCTAGCCGCGGGCCGCCGGCGGCGGCTTCTCCATTCCTGACCGATCCCGCGGTCGCCACTGGTCGGCGGTCAGCCGCCGGACGACCTCGATCCCCACCTCGCCCGGAGTGGAGGGCCCCTCCGGTTCGGGGACGCGAGCGGCCTCGGCGAAGCCGAGGCGCCGTGCCACGGCTGCGCTGGCGGCGTTGGCGGCGTCGTGGTGGATCTCCAGCCGCTCGATGCCGGGCAGCGTGAAGCCCTCGTCGACGAGGGCGGCCACGGCCCCCGTGGCGAGGCCGCGTCCGGTCCACCGGGGGTGGAGCCAGTAGCCGATCTCCAGGCCTCCGGCGCCGATGCGGCGGTGGAGGCCGCAGCCGCCGATCACGGTGCCGTCCGTCGTGATCGCGTAGGCGAACGCCTCTCCGGTCGCCCACTCCTCGTGGCTGCGGGCGAGAAAGCCGGCGGTGCGGTGCCTGCCGTGATCGGCGGCCCACGGCATCCAGGGCATCAGGTGTTCCAGGGACTCGGTGATCGCGCGGTCCAGGGCGTCGAGGTCGCCGGTGCGCCAGCGGCGCAGTACGGCCTGGTCGGAGCGGAGGATTGCGGCGGGCTCGGCCATGCACGGATGCTCTCGCGGCGGCGCGGGGGCCGACAACGCGATTTCGGCGGCCGGGCGGCCGGTGCCGGGGGGGTGCCGTGCTGCCGGGCGGATCCGCTCTGATATCCCTGCGGGTATGCGTACGGATACCGCCGCCCTGGACGTCGCCGAGTGGGCCGCCGCGTGCCGCGGCCGCACCAGGGACCTCCTGGCCGGTCTGGGGCACGCTCCCGGTCTCCTGCGGACCGATCCCGGAGCCGCGGTCCGCGTCCTCGACGACAGGCTGGCACGCGAGGTCCCCGCCCTCCTGGACGGCGAGGAGTGGACGCGGCTGCACACGTTGCTGACGGCCTGCCTCGGGGAGTTCCTGATCAGTGTGCACGGTGCGCGCTGGGCGTGGGTCGACGACTCGGCCTCGCCCGTGGGCGGCCGCTGGGTGGTGACCGGGTTCACGCGGCCGCCGGCCCGGCGGACCGCGGCGGTCGACGTGGGAGCGCTCGTGGGTGACGCGCTGGCGACCGAGCCGTCCGTAGGCCTCACGGCACTGGCCGACCGCGCGGAGCGGGCGGCCGGCGTCCGCGTCGTGCGCGGCCCGCGGCCGGACGTCGCGACGAGGGACGGGCGGGGCGGCGCGTGACGCGCCGCCCCGCCCGCCGGTTCTCCGCGGCGGCGGTCAGCGGACGGAACGCGCCGCTTCCTCGATGATGCGGGCGCTCTCCTTCGCGTGGGAGACGCTCACCGCGTGGGAGGAACGGACCTCCTCCACGTGGGACTTGGCGCGCTCGGCCATGAAGACCTGGAGCTCGCGGGGGATGTTGCGGTCCTTGGAGGCCACCAGGACCCAGGACGGGATGGTCTTCCACGCGGGCTCGCCGGAGGGCTCGTAGAGCGCGCCGCCGGACACGGGGCGCTGGGTGGCCCCCATGATCTCCGCGGTGTGTTCAGGGACGTCCGCGGCGAACTGGTCGTGGAACTTGGGCTGGTCGATGTAGAGGTCGACGCCCTTGGAGCCGTCGGGCAGCGTGACCGGCACCTGCTTCAGCGCGTCGCCGAGCGTGCTGCCCTCGAACTTCAGCGACAGGTCGAAGGCGTTCTCGCCCTTGTCGGGCATGAAGGCGGCCAGGTAGACCAGGGCCTTGACCTTGTCGGAGCCGTAGGCGGCGTTGGAGATCACGGCGCCGCCGTAGGAGTGGCCGGCGAGGACCACGGGGCCCTTGATGCTGTCCACCAGTTCCCTGACGTAGGCGGCGTCGCTGCTGAGCCCGCGCAGCGGGTTGGACGCGGCCACCACGGGGTAGCCGTCGTGCTTCAGCTTCTTGACGACGTCGTTCCAGCTGGAGGAGTCGGCGAACGCGCCGTGGACGAGGACCACGGTCGGCTTGCGGTGCTGCGCGGGGGCGTGGCCGCCGCCCTTGGTGGCACCGGCGGGACCGATGGTGGCGGCGAGCAGACCGGCGGCGGCGGTCACCGTCGCCATGACGGTGAGCGGGGTGCGGAGGGTCCGGTAGCGGGCATGACGGTTCACGGGTTGGCCCTTTCGAGGCAGGTGTTGGTTGTGTCCCCACCCGGCCCCGGGACGGAGGCCGGCGGTGGGTGGGCACGGCAGTCTCTGCCGTACGTCTGGAAGGGGTGGCCCGTCGGCCGCGGGACGGCGGTGTACGGGTCCGGGCCACCCGGGATCACCGGTGCGGGAGGCGCGTCACGCGGCCGCCCTCCGGTTGCGGGGAGGTCAGTTGCCGTGCAGCGCGGTGTGCAGCGCGCGGGTCGCCTGCTCCATCGCGGCGCGGGTGGCCTGCGTGGAACGGACGGGGTTGAGCATCATGAAGTCGTGCAGCGTGCCGTTGTAGCGGACGCTGACGGTGGGGACGCCGGCCTGGGTCAGCTTGCGGGCGTAGGCCTCGCCCTCGTCGCGCAGCACGTCGTTCTCGTCGGTGATGACCAGCGCCGGCGGCAGGCCCTCGAGGTCCCGCAGGCTCGCACGCAGCGGCGAGGCGGTGATCTCAGCCCGCTCCGCCGGGTCGGTGGTGTAGCAGTCCCAGAACCAGGCCATGGCCTTGGCGGTCAGGTGCGGGCCGTCCGCGAACTCCCGGTAGCTGCCGGTGTCCTGGGCCGCGTCGGTCACGGGGTAGTAGAGCGACTGGTGGACGAAGGTCACGTCGCCGCGCCGCTTGGCCATGATCGTCAGGGCCGCGGTCATGTTGCCGCCGACGGAGTCGCCGGCGACGGCCATGCGGGAGGCGTCCAGACCCTCGTCCGCGCCCTGCGCGGTGATCCAGCGGGCCGTGGCGTAGGCCTGCTCGATCGCGACGGGGTAGCGGGCCTCGGGCGAGCGGTCGTACTCCACGAACACCACCGCGGCGTGCGCCAGCACGGCCAGTTCCCGCACGAGGCGGTCGTGCGTACCCGCGTTGCCGAGCACCCAGCCGCCGCCGTGCACGTACAGCACGACGGGCAGGACCTCGTCCGCGCCCACGGGCCTGACGATGCGCACCCGTACGTCTCCGGCCTCCGCGGGCACGGTGAGCCACTTCTCACGGACCTCGTACTTCTGGACCGGCGCCGCCTGGATGTCGTCGAGGACCTTGCGGGCGCCCTCCGCACCGAGCTCGTGGAGGAACGGCGGCTTTGCCGTGGCGTCCGCTATTCCCTGGGCCGCGGGCTCGAGAACAGGCTTGCTCATCTGTGGGACTCCCAATTTCGGAACTGTCGTGCGCTTTCCTTCACCCTTTTCGACAAGGGAACGGGTGAATCTGTGACAGCTCAGTGGATAACGGTGCCGTCACCCTCGCCATGGGCGATCTCCTCGTATTCCCGCACGGTGGGTTTGGGAATCTGCGTCCCCTTTCCGTACAGGCCGCGGCTGAGCAGCGCGCGCAGCCGCTCGGCACGGGCGGCGCTGCCGTGCGCGGAGATGCGGATGGGCGCGTACTGCTCGTGCTGGGTGAGGAGATGGAGCTTCTCCCGGGCGAGCGGACGGTGGACCTCGATGTACTCGCCGTCCGGCATCCGCTTGATGATCCCGGTCTCGCGGCCGTGCAACACCTCCTCGCGGTCGCCGCGCTGGAGGGCGAGGGCCCATCGCTTCGTCACGGCGAAGACGACGAACGGCACGACGAACAGGCCGATCCGGACGGCCCAGGTCACGGCGTTGACCGACATGTGCAGACGGAGCGCGATCAGGTCGTTGGCGGCTCCCAGCAGCGCCACCGCGTACACGCTGACCCACGCCGCGCCCAGGGCCGTGCGCACCGGCCGGTTGCGCGGCCTGTCGAGGAGGTGGTGGTCGCGCTTGCCGTCCTTGGTCACCCAGGCCTCGACGAACGGGTAGGCGCCCAGGGCGAGGAAGAGCCCCGCGCCCGCCAGCAGCGGCACGAGGTTGTCCAGGGCCAGGGTGTGGCCCCAGAAGGCGACCTCCCAGCCCGGCATCACGCGCAGCAGCCCGTCGAGGACGCCCATGTACCAGTCGGGTTGTGATCCCGCGGTGACCTGGTCGGGCCGGTAGGGACCGTACAGCCAGATGGGGTTGATCTGCACGAGCGAGGCGATGATGAAGACGACCCCGGTGACCAGCAGGAAGTACGCCCCCGACTTCACGGCGTACACGCGGAAGGGCAGACCGACGGTGTTCCTCTCGGTACGCCCCGGGCCCGGGTACTGGGTGTGCCTGTGACGGCGTGCCAGGACCAGGTGCGCGACGAGGATGCCGGCCATGAGGGCCGGGATCACCACGACGTGCAGGGTGTTGAAGTGCGCGATCAGGTCCTTGCCCGGGTACTCGCCGCCGAAGAGGAACATCGACAGATAGGTCCCGACGAGCGGGATGGAGAGGATGGTCCCGTTCACGACCATCAGCCCGGTCCCGGACAGCAGGTCGTCCGGGAGGTCGTAGCCCGTCAGGCCCTCGAACATGCCCAGGACCAGCAGCGAGAAGCCGAGCACCCAGTTGAGTTCGCGCGGCTTGCGGAAGGCTCCGGTGAAGAAGACCCGCAGCATGTGGACGAACATGCTGGCGACGAAGACCAGCGCCGCCCAGTGGTGGGCCTGGCGGATCAGCAGGCCGCCGCGCACCTCGAAGGAGATGCGCATGGTCGAGTCGAAGGCCTCGGAGACCGTCAGGCCCCGCAGCGGCGCGTAACTGCCCTGGTACTCCACCGGCGTCATGGACGGGTGGAAGTAGAGCGACAGGTAGATTCCCGTGAGGACGAGAATGAAGAAACTGTAGAGGGATATCTCCCCCAGCATGAAGGACCAGTGGCTGGGAAACGCTTTCCGTCTGACGGATGATCCGGAACGGGTGTCGACGCCCAGTCGCCCGCCGAACCATTCGGCGACCTTCGCGCCTCCGCCGGCCTGCTGCGATTTCGCGGACCGGCTGACGCTTCCCATGTTCCTGTCACCATTCATGTTCCACCCATGGCGGGTCGCAGGTCGGCACTCTCGTGCACCTTCCACGTATATGACCGATCCCGAGGCGAAAGTGTGACGTGCACCGTCCGCGCGGCATCGCCGGTGCGGTGGCGAAGGAGCGCAATGTCACAAGGTCCCCGCCCGGTCGGTCTCACCAGCAGGACAGGAAAACGGTTCCCTGTCGGTATCGCGGACGAGGGAGGTCAACGCCATGGATTTCTCCGATGCCGCGGTGCCGATCGCGGAGTTGCTGGACGAGCGCCGGCACCTGCTGGACGTGGCCCTGTGGATGGTGGGCGGGTCGGCGCAGGCCGAGTCGGTCGTCGACGAGGCCTACCGGCAGTGGTTCGAGTTGCCGGAGGCGGCGCGCAGGGGGATCGAGTCGCCCGGGGCGTGGCTGGTGAAGACGGTGGGCGGGATCTGTCTGGCCCGCCTGGCCACGTCTGCCGGGTACGCGGGACCGGCCGCGGCCGACACGGCGCGTCCGCAGGTGGGGGTCGAGCTGCAGCACGAGATCGGTGAGGTCCTGCTGACCGCGCTGGACGCGCTGGCGCCCGCGGAGCGGGCGGCGTTCGTGCTCAACGGCTGCTTCGGGATGGCGCTGGGCACGGTGGCGGACGTCCTGGGGCGGCCGGAGCCGGAGTGCGCCGAGCTCGCCGAGCGCGCGCGGCGTGCGATCCGCGCCCGCAGGTCGCACACCGTGACGCCGCAGGTGCACGATGCCGTGGCGCGCGCGGTGCGCGCGGCGTGCCTGAGTGACGACGCGGTGCGGTTGTCGGCGTTGATGTGCCCGGACGCCACGGCGTTCTTCGACGGGGGCGGGAAGCTGAGGGCACTGGTCCGGCCGGTGCACGGTGCCGAACCGGTCGCACGCAGTCTGCTGACCCTGCTCGCCCACCGTCAGCGGGTGACCCTGGCCGCCCACGCCGTCAACGGCCGCACCGGTCTGGTGGCCCGCTACGAGGGCCAGGTGGTGGCGGTCGTCAGCCTGGACGTCGCCGACGACCGTGTCTCGCAGGCCTGGATCGTCCTCAACCCCGACAAGCTCCGGCCCTGGAACCACCCGGCCCGCTCCGTCCGCCCCGTCATCGGCTCCTGACGGCGCTTGGCACCGCGCGGGCCGTTCCCGCGCCCCGCGGACCGCCGCGTTCCCGCACCCGGTCCGCGACGTCGGGGGCGAGCAGCGCCTCCAGGGGGGCCAGCTCCCCCGTCCGCGCCGCGGAGACGAAGGCCTCACGCAGACGCCGGTGCTCCGCGGCGTCCACCGTCTCGCGACGCCCGGCCATCACGTGCTTGCGGGCCCGGCTGACTATCTTGCGTGCGTTGACGAGGCTGACCTGCAGTATCCCGGCGATCTCCGGATAGGAGTAGTCGAACGCCTCGCGCAGGACATAGGCCGCGCGCTCCGTCGGGGCCAGTCGCTCCAGCACCAGGAGCAGGGCGAGTTCCACGGCCTCGGCCCGCTGGGCACCCACTTCGGGATCCGCACTCGTGTCGACGGGTTCGGGCAGCCAGGGCCCGATGTAGGTCTCGCGGCGCACCCGGGCGGACTGGGCGACGTTGATGGCCAGGCGGGTCGTGGTGGTGGAGAGGAACGCGGGCGGGCTGAGCACCGCGGAGCGGTCGGTCTTCTGCCAGCGCAGCCAGACCTCCTGCACGACGTCCTCGGCCTCGACAGCGCTTCCGAGCACGCGATACGCGATGCCGAACAGACGCGGCTGCAGTTCCATGAAGACGCCGGCGGCCTCGTCGAGACCCTGTGCGGAGGGGGACGGCTCGGCCTCCGCCTTCCCCCGGGCTTCGTCCACTCGCACGGCGTCACCGTCACCGGGTGGCCGGCAGGCGCACACGTCACCCATCCGTTCAGAGGTCATTTACGGGCAGCCCCGAGCCGCGCGACACAAAGGTGTCACACGATGTTCCACATGGGTGGCTACTGCACGGGCTGCGGTCACCAAGCGTCACTGACTTCTCCCATCACTTCCGCTGAATAGACCGGTAAAGACCCGATCGTGTGACAGAAATGGCGAGAGAAGATCGTCACCGGCCACCGAAACAAAGGGTCTCGGGCGAGTGAACGGTGTGTGTCAAAGCCTCACAACCCACCGTCGGCTCACATCATACGCTGGACAAATGCCGCGAACCGGACGCTACTTCCGGCAGTTCACCAAGAGCCGCGCAGAATCGATCCCATGGTGTTTCAAAAAGCAGTGACACGTTATTCATCCGTGGCTGAAGTTCCGCCCACGGAAATGCGGTGTCACGGAGTGTGACGGGTGGAGGGTGCGAGGAAGCCCCGCAGAGCTGATCCGCCGCATCCGGGAGCCGGGCGGGCCCCTGGAAGCGGCGGATCAGGTCTGCGTCGGGCGTCCCCGGCACGGAGGGCGTTCAGGAGGTGAGTGCGCCCCACCGCCCGGCCGGCGTCGTCTTCGCGGCGCTCACACCGCCGCGCGGTCGCCCGCCTGCCGCTCCGCGGGGCGCCGGGGTGCGGCGCTGGTGACGAACGCGTCCCGCGGGTGCTGCACGGAGGCGAGGGAGACGAGGTCCCGGCCGAACAGGGCCGCGGTGAGCCAGACGGTGAGCACCCGGACCTTCCGCTCCCAGGTGGGCACGGCGAGCACGTGGTAGCCGCGGTGCATCAGCCAGGCCGGGAAGCCCTTGACGACGATGCCCTTGTACTGGAAGATGCCGCGGCCCAGGCCCAGCGTGGCCACCACGCCGAGGCTGCTGTGGCGGTAGTCCCGGACCCTGCCGCCGCGCAGGCTCGCGAGGATGTTCTTGGCCAGCCGCTTGCCCTGCCGGACCGCGTGCTGCGCGTTGGGCACCGTGCGCGCGCCCGGCACGGGCGAGGCCAGGTCGGGCACGGCCGCGTCGTCCCCGGCCGCCCACACGTCCGGCACGGGGTCGCCGTCCGTGCCCACCCGGAGGTCGGGGCGCACGACGAGCAGTCCGCGCTCGTCCACCGGCAGGTCGGTGTGGTTGTGCACGACCGGGTTCGAGGCGTTGCCCGCGGTCCAGACGATGAGTTCCGAGTCGAACTCCTCCCCGTCGGACAGCACCACGTGTCCGTCCTCGGCGGAGACCAGCTGGGTGTTCAGGTGCACATGGGCGCCGCGCCGCTCCAGGTGGCGCACGACCCAGGCGCCGGGCTTGTCGCTCACCTCCGGCAGGATGCGGCCCCGGGCCTCGATCAGGTGGAACGACAGCTCGCCCGGACTCAGTTCGGGATAGGACTTGAGCATCGCGGTCGCGAGCGCGAGCAGTTCGCCGAAGCCCTCGACACCGGAGAAGCCGCCGCCCACGAAGGTGACGGTGAGCAGCTTCCGCCGCTCGGGCCCCGGCGGCAGCGAGGCCGCCTGGTCGAACGCCGTCAGCAGCCGGTCGCGGACGGCGACCGCCTCCTCGACGTGCTTGAGGCCGATGGCGCTCTGGGCCAGTCCCGGGATGGGGAAGGTGCGGGTCACGGCACCCGCGGTGACGACCAGCGTGTCGTAGCGGAGTTCGTACTCCTCACCGTTCGGGGGCCGGACGGTCACCGTCCGGTCGGCGTGGCGGATCTCGGTCACACTTCCCGCGACCAGGCGGGTCTTGTGCAGGTGGCGCCGCAGCGACACGGCGGCGTGGCGTGCCTCCACCGAACCCGCGGTCACTTCCGGCAGGAACGGCTGGTAGGTCATGTAGGGACGCGGGTCGACGACGGTGACCCGCGCTTCCCCGGGCCGCAACGTCTTCTCCAGGCCCCAGGCCGTGTAGAAGCCCGCGTAGCCGCCGCCGACGATCAGGATCTCGCGCATGGTTCCCTCTGTTTCTCTCCGTCACCAGTAAGACAGCGCAGCCCCTGCCGGTGTGACAGAGCATGCCCGCTCAGTCGCGAACGTTGTGATCGCATAGCGCCCATACATGGTGCTTTCCACAGGAAACGGCCGCGCCGAAGAGCGTGTGCACCCCCACCGCCCGCCCGACGGTTCAACACTGTCTGCTACGTTCCCGAGGACTCGACTTCAGGCCGGCACGGGCCGACCGACGTCCGCGGCGACTCCGCGCCCGCACCGCCCAGGCCCGCCCGCACCGACCGGTGCGGCACCCGGCTGTTCCCGTCTTCCCCCTGGAGCCCTCGTGCGCACCGCGCTCCTGTCCGCCGTACTCGTCAGCACCGTCACGCTCGTGCCGTTCGCCGCGGCATGCGCGGACGGCCCGCCCCGAAAGGAGGAGCAGGCCTCGCCGCCGCCCGCGACGGATCTGCGCGTGGGGGCGGTCTGCTCGGTGCGCTTCAGCTTCGCCACCGATGTCTCCTGCGGGCTGGACGACTTCGGCGACGTGCGCTTCCACTGCACCGACGCGCTCGGCGAAACGTGTCCGAGGACCCGTTCCGTTACGCTGGAGAACATCGGCAGAACGTCGGTCAGGCTGGTGGCCGTCAGCGGGTCGGAGCCCGGCGAGAGGCACGAGGCCGTGTCCCGCACCCTGCCCCCGGGGGCCCGGCAGGTCGTGACCCCCCGCGCGGGCGACACCTACCTCTACGACATCCTCCTGCGCGCGGACGACGGCATGGCGGCGGTCGGCGTCGTCGCGGTCGCCTGACCCTCCTGGGCTGTCACATCCGCCCGGGGGCCTCGGTCTTACCTCGGAGGGGTGTGGTCACGGACGGTCGCGACGGCCGGCACCCGCCCCGCCCGGTGCGCTCGGCGCACGCGACGCGAACAAGGGATGGTAGGCATGTCGTACCCACAGCAGGTGTACTTCGGGGACACCGGAGAGATCAACGCGAACTTCCGCCCGGCGAGCACCCCTCCGAACGTCGGCCAGGCCGGGGACGGCATCCACTACCTGGCCACCACGGACATGACGCGGGGCGAGTACGGGCTCTACCGCGTCATGATGAGGGCGAACGCGGGCGGTCCCAGCACGCACTTCCACCGGACCATCTCGGAGTCCTTCTTCATCCTGCGCGGAACCGTCCGCCTCTACAACGGCGAGAAGTGGGTCGACGCGGAGGAGGGCGACTTCCTGCACGTCCCGCAGGGCGGACTGCACGCCTTCCGCAACGACTCCGACGCCCCGGCCGAGATGCTGCTGCTCTTCACGCCGGGAGCGCCGCGCGAGGAGTACTTCGAGCAGATCTCGCAGATGGGCAACGCCACGGCGGAGGAGCGCGCCGCGTTCCTGGACAAGCACGACTCGTACTTCGTCGACTGACCGGGCCGCTCCCCGGCGCCGCGCCCCCTGGGCGGTGCCGGGGTCCGTGCGCGCCTACTTGTCCAGGACGGCGAGTTTCGTCGGGCTCATCATCCACATCACGCGGTCGATGCCCTCCGCCGTGACGCTCAGCGTCAGGAGGGCGAAGACCGTGCCGTCCCGGGACAGCTTCATGGCGGGCCGGCCGTTCACCTGGACGGGCTCCACGGTGGCGTCCACCCAGAACCGGTCGGCGAAGGCATGGTGGTACTTGGCCACCCGGTGACGGCCCACGACGGGGAACTTCGACGCCCGCACCTCGCCTCCGCCGTCGGAGTACGAGACGACGTCCTCGGCGAACATGTCCTCCAGCACGCCCACTTCACCGGCCTTGGCGGCCGCGACGAACGCGGTCAGGAACCGCTGGTGGTCGGTGGACACGACACTGGACCTCTTCTCCGCCGCCAGGTGCTTGCGCGCCCGGCTGACCAGTTGGCGCGCGTTGGCGTTGGACTGGCCGATGATCTCCGCGATCTGCGCGTACGGGTACTCGAACGCCTCCCGGAGCACGTACGCGGCGCGTTCGGCGGGCGTGAGCTTCTCCAGGAGCATCAGCACCGCGACTTCCAGCGCCTCGCCGTTCACCGCGCCGAGGGCGGGGTCGCTCTCGGTGTCCACCGGCTCGGGCAGCCAGGGCCCGACATAGGTCTCGCGGCGGGTCCTGGCCGACTTGAGCACGTTGATCGCGAGCCTCGTCACCGTCGTCGCGAGGAACGCCCGGGGGTTCTCCACCTTGGAGCGGTCGTAGGTCTGCCAGCGGATCCAGGCGTCCTGAAGGATGTCCTCGGCCTCGCTCACGCTGCCGAGCATCCGGTAGGCGATGCCGAACAGGCTGCCACGGGCGGCCTGGAACTCCTCCTGTGCTTCGCGGAGGTCCAGGTCCTCGGCTTCATCCACTGCTTCGTCCTCGGTCGGCGTCCTCCGCGTCCGGGACGCCCCGGTCGTCAGGACAGCCAGTCCCTGTAGTGGGTGGGGGCGATGCGGGCGTCGCTGCCGCCGGTCAGAACGTCGCCCCGGGCGACGGCGAACATGCCCGCGGTGTCGTCGACGACGACCGTACGTCCGTCACCCTTGGCCGCGATGGTGATCCGTCCGATCTCCTCCAGGGGAAAGACGTCGGGCCCGGCGATGTCGACGGTCCCGTTGAGCGGGGGGCCCGAGGCGACCTCGGCGACCATCCGCGCGACGTCGGCGGCGGCGATCGGCCGGAGCGGGGTCCGCGGCAGCCGTACGGTGTCACCGTCGGTGGTCCAGGACATCGTCGCTTCCATGAACTCCATGAACTGGGTGGCGCGGACGATGGAGTAGGGGATCGAACCGGCCTTGAGGATGTCCTCCTGGAGCGTCTTCGCCCGGTAGTAGTCCAGTTCCGGCACCTGGTCGACGCCGACGATCGAGAGGATGACCATGTGGCCGACGCCGCCCTTCTCGCTCGCGGCGACCAGGTTGTCCATGGACGTCTGGAAGAAGGCGGGCGAGGCCTCGTCGAAGGTCGGCGAGTTCGTGAGGTTGACGACGACGTCGGCGCCCGCGACGGCCTCCACGACGCCCTCGCCGCTCAGCAGGTCCACGCCGGTCGACAGGGAGTGCGGCACGGCTTCGTGACCCGCCGCGTCGAGGTCCTTCACGACCTGTGAGCCGATGAGCCCGGTTCCGCCGATGACTGCGATTTTCATGGCTTTGCCCATCTCCCGATGCCGATGCCCGGTGAATGCCTCTACATGTTCAACGTACCTTCGCGGCAGTCGACGCGCCTGGGCTGCTGCGGGGCGGCCGGCCGGGGCCCGGGCGGCACCGGCACCGGTGTGCGGGGCCGTCTGAGCGGGCGGCGCAGGCCGCGGTCCCCTCGGCCTCGGGGCTGCCCGCCTGCGCGGGAACGGGAGTCCGCTGCAGGGCCACGATGGCGACGTCGTCGTGCAGCGGGCCGCACAGGTGCCGGCACAGGTCGTCCCGGACGTGCCGCACGAGGCCGCCCGGGTCGGTGCCCGTCCAGCGGGCGAGGCGGTCCCGGAGGGGGAGAAGGCGCCGGCCGGGTCGCGGGCCTCGGTGACACCGTCGGTGTGGAGGAGGAGGACCTCCCCCGAGGCGAAAGGGAAGGTGTCCTGGTGGTGCTCGTGGGGGGCGAGGCCGCCCAGGCCGAGGGGGGCCGCTCCGGTGGGGTGTCAGCGGGGTGACCCGGCCGCCGCCGGTGACCAGGGGCGCGGGGTGGCCGCAGTTGACCGCGTGGACGACACGCCGGTCGTCCGGGATCTCCAGCACCAGGGCGGTGACGAACCTCTCGGCGGCCTCGTCGTCGCTCCGCTCGGCCTCCGCGAGATGGCTGCGCATGCTGCCCTCCAGGTGGGCGGCCACTTCGGGCAGGGTGGCGCAACGGGGAGCGGCCTCCCTGAACGCGCCGACCGCGGCCGCCACTTCGGGGATGCCCTGCAGGCCCTTGCCCCGCACGTCGCCGATCAGGATCCGCGTCGCTCCGGTGATCCGCGCGGCCGCGTAGAGATCGCCGCCGACGGTGGCGTGGGCGTCCGACGCCTGGTAGGAGGCGGCGACGCACAGCGGGCCGATCCTTTCGGGGAGCGGGCGCAGGACGACGCGCTGCGCCATCTCCGAGACGGCGCGGACGGCGGCCAGTTCCAGTTTGTGGTGCTCCTGGCGGACGAAGAAGACGACGACGACCACGGACAGGACGAGCACGGCGGCCGCCTGCGAGGTCGTGACGGGCGGGACTCCGCCGGGGCTGACGGCGAGGCCGACGCCGGCCGCGGCCACAACAAGGACGGCTTCCCCGGCCGGTTCTGCCGACCGGCGCTCGTCCGGGCGCGCGGCGATCGTCACCGGCGCCGGCTCGGCCATCGGCCGGGCCACCGCCATCGCCCTGGCGGAGTCAGGGGCCCGGGTCCTGGGCGCGGGACGCCGCAAGGACGCGCTGGTCTGCGCGGACGGCGCCTCGACGTGCTGGTGAACAACCGGCGCCACGGCCGTCATGCGCTGGAGGGAACGGACCGCGGGGTGATCGAGAGGCTGTTCGCGCTCAATGTGACCGCGCCCAGCCTGCTCGCCCATGCGGCCCTTCCGTACCTGCGGGAGTCCTCGGGTTCCATCGTCAACGTCTCCAGCACGCCGCGACCAAGTGCGCACCGGAGCAGCTGACGCGCCCCTGGGCCCTGGAGCCGGCGCCCGAGGGAGTCCGGGTGAACGCGATCGCCCCCGGCCCGACCGACACGGACGTCATGGTCGCCGCAGGGCTCTCCCCCGAGGAGATCGAGTCGGTGCTCGACCGGGAACGCGACCGCATCCCGATGGGCCGTCTCGCCGGTCCCCGGGACGTGGCGGAGTGGAGCCTGCGGGTCGCCGAGCCCGTGCGGACGCACATGAACGGCCAGGTCGTGACGGTCGACGGCGGGCTGGAACTCGCCTGATCCGGATCAGGCGGTGGCCCGGCCCTTCCGCCAGCGTTCGACGTAGTCGCGCCGCCGGATCCTGCGCCGTTCCTCCTCCGTGGTCCCGCCCCAGATCCCGTCCAGGCGGCGGGCCGCCAGTGCCCACTCCAGGCAGTGGGCGGTGACCGGGCAGCGCAGGCACACGGCCTTGGCCTCCCCGGTCTGGGCCCTTCCCAGGCCGCTGCTGCTGATGGGGAAGAACAGCTCCGGATCCTCCTCGCGGCAGGCCGCCTCATATCGCCAGTTCACGAAAACCTCCTCGTACGGACAGCCGAGCTCCCCGGCACACCCGCGGGCCGTGGCGGGCGGGACCCGTCGGCCGTCCGTGGCGGGGACTCCCCAGGGAGACCAGTGGATCGAGCGGTGTGTGACGCCCGATATGCCGGGTCCGGGCACCCGGCGGGC
Source organism: Streptomyces sp. PA03-3a (assembly GCF_033792735.1). Taxonomy (NCBI): domain Bacteria; kingdom Bacillati; phylum Actinomycetota; class Actinomycetes; order Kitasatosporales; family Streptomycetaceae; genus Streptomyces; species Streptomyces sp. PA03-3a. Next base: position 7,306 of record NZ_JARAVM010000016.1, on the reverse strand, counting down.
CCCTCCCGGGCCAAGCCCCCGCTTCGCCACGAGAGTTCACCGGAAATTCCCCGCCCGGAGCGTCACACGCGGATCGGCTGGCCGGTCAAGTCGATGATCAGGTCCGGGCCTCTCGCCGGGACGACGAAGGACAGAGCATGCAGACCACTGTCACGAGCGGCAGGCGGGCACCCGCACGGGGCGCAAGACCCACGGCCGCCCGGAGCTTGCACCATGGAGAGGCACCGCGATGAGCGAACCGACCGATCGGCCCGGCCGGTCCACCGCCATGGACTTCGACGGCCCGGCCTCCTTCTCCCCGCTCTACACGACGACCGTGACCGTCGACGGCGGCGCGGTCAGCCACGGACGGGCCTCGGGCCGGGCCCGGTCGGCCGACGGCGCGCTGGACCTCACGCTGCGGCTCCCCGCCGAGCTGGGCGGGGACGGCGGTGGCACGAATCCGGAGCAGCTGTTCGCCGCGGCCCTCGCCGCCTGCTTCCACGGCGCCCTCAGCCTGGTCGCCCGGCAGGCCGGGCGGAATCCCGCGACGATCGCGGTGGCAGCCACGGTCTCCTTCGGCCGCGACCCCGGGGACGGCGGCTACCTGCTGCGAGCGGATCTGGTGATCACCTGGCCGGGGACTGACGCGGCGACCGCCGCTCCGTTGCTGAGGCGGGCGGACACCTTGTGCCCCTACACGAAAATGCTGGCACTGGGGACGCCTGCCACGCTGACGCTCGCTCCCTGAGCCTCAGACGTAGCGCACGTCGCCTCGCGCCGCGGGCACGTCGCGGTGACGGTGACCCCAGCGGGGCCCGCAGGAACGGGGTCGTCGGATGGGTCCACAGGGCGTAACCGTTGAGGCAGGGCGCGTCCAGCGCGTCCCACGGCGTGGTCATCGTGCGCCCGGCGGGTTGGGGCCCGGTGGTCGGCGCGCTCGGCGACGACCGTGCCGTCGGGCTTTCTCGACCGCGACGGGGCCGAACGTGAATTCGGTCCGCTGGTCGGGCGCGCCGTAGGGACACAGGGAGCCCTGCTCCTCGTGGAGCCGCGTGCGCCGCACCGCGCGTGGCGCCCGCCGCCGCCGCGCGCCCGGAGGACCTCCGCCACGAATTCTTCGGTGACGTGGGGTCCGGGGAGGGGCAGAATACTCATGGGCCGGAAGTCGTTCACTCTCCGGCCCGGCGGAAGTTGCGCTGCCGTCACCACGGCAGCGGCGCACTCACTCATGGGGGATCGACATGCTCTACCTTCTGGCAGCCCTGGCCGTCGCGGCGGTCATCGCGGCGATGGTGGTCGTCCTGAACCGCCGGAACAACTCCGGCGCCCGGGTGATCCCGGGCGAGTCCGGCACGCCCGAGAGGTTCGGTCTGGGCCACCCGCACCAGGACCGGAACCTGTGAGTGGCACGCCGGTTCACCCCGGCTGAGGGCCCGGACGCTCGGAGAGCACCGGGGCGGATGCACGGTCGCGGCCGCCCGCGCGGCCGAGGCCGGTGCCCTGCCTGCAGGATGCGCGGAACCACGGCCCCGGCGGGCGCCCCAGCGGAGTAGAGTGGAGTGACCAGGAGCACTTCGTACACGGGCCCCCATGCCGGTGTCGTTCCCGGCGAACGGCCATCTCGGGCAGGCGGGAACGCACCCGGAGTCAGGTCCGTGTCATGAACATCATCCTCGATCGCCCACGTATCGCTGATGGGCAGGATTACTCACCACCCGCACCGCCGCCTCGGCTGGCACTGAGGCCTGCCAATGCTGCCCCGGGTCTGCTGGACGGAGCCTGGTGGCCTCGTTCTCGCGATCTCACCCGTGAACTCCCGGCCCTGATCGACACACTGGACCGCAGCTGGGCGCGGGTGACCAGGGTCGCGGTGCACCCCTCGCTCTGGCCCGTGATCCCTCACAAGGTGCCCGCCTCCGGACATGTCGTCCACGTCGGCTGGTTCAACGAGCAGGACGCGAACAAACTGCTGCTGCTCTCCTACACCACCGGCCGCCTCGATCTGTTGGTCATACCGCCGGAATGTGATCTGGCCGCAGCGACCCGGCTGATGGCAGCCGCGGCCGACCCACGGTGCCGGCGCACCGCGAGCGGCATCATGGCGGACGACGAATGCCTCACCGTTCGCAGGGGCGAAGCGGACTGGGAGGCGGAAGGCGGAGCCCCGTCCGCGGCCGGTACGGCCGCGATGGCGGTCCGCGCGGGAGGGATGTGGGCATGATGACGATCCTCGTCGGCGTGGCCGTGCTCCTCGCGATGATCGCCGTGGGCACCTTCCTGATCCGTGCGCTCAACGAGCGCCACGACCAGCGGATCGCTGCTTTCCACTACGGCGATCTCCTTCCGTACCGCCGCCGTACCGCCGCCGTCCCGGAAGGAAGGGCAGGCGACTTGGCGAACCCGCCGGCCGCGACGGTGCCGGATGAACCGCGGCGCGACAGCGGTCGTCCGATGCGAACCTCAGGTTCGACGGCAGTGAGTGCGCGGCGACCCGCACGGCTGCTCGCCTCGCCTCGCCGGGTCACCGTTGCGGACCGCCCGCCGTACGTGGCGCCCAGCGTGCCAACGGCGCCCCGGACCGCGCTCGCCGAGGTCCGCATCGTCGCAGCGTCCCCCGAGGCCGCCCGCCAAGTCGCCGAAACGCTTCGGCGGCACTTCGCGGGTACGGAACAGCGCAGCTACCCGGCGGCTCCCGAAGGCGGCACCCGCCTGCACCTCACGGTCGACACCGCCCGGGCCCCCGGAGCCGTGGAGTCGTTCCAGTCCGGAGCGGGCACGGGCCACCCGTCTCCCACCGGCCGTCCGCACGAGGGAGAGATTCCGCCTCGGCCGGTGTCTGCGAGCCTCGATGATACGGGTGATGCGGCGGATATCCGCAAGCGAGCGGGCACCGCCCGGGCCCGCCGGGCCGACTGGCCGCCGGCAACCGCCTGGGGGTGATGTACGGCCCGCGTCCCGGGCCGACAGGCGGCTGCGGCGGGCGAACCCGGCCCGCCCGGCTTCATCGCGGGGCCCCGACCGGTGACGGACCGCCGGTCCGGGCCCTGTCGGGGTTTCCCGCCCGGCGATCCGCGACGGCGCAGTCGTCCGCGGGTGTCTCCGCATCGGGGCTTCGGCAGCAGTAGCCTGGAAAGTGAACTGGTGCACTCTCACGTGCGGCAGTTCGGAAGGGGCGGCCCTGGCGTGTGAACGCGCCGGGGCCGTTTGCGTTCGGGCAGGGCTCCCGCACCCCGGGGTGGGTCATCGTCCCTTCACTCGCCGTGGAGGATCCGGATCGGTGCCCGTGTCGATGAGGATCTGTTCGGCCCCTCTGACGTTGCCGGCCTCCACCGCCTTGGCCATCGCGGCGCGCGCCGCATCGGGGGTTGTCTGCGGCGGGACCACCAGCAGCGAGAAGTGGTCCCGCTCGCCGCGGGTGATCAGGACCGTGTCGTCACCGACGGCGAAGGAGTCGATGTGCACGACCCGGTCATCGATGGTCAGGCGCGTGGGGAGTTCGTCCCAGGCGCTCGCGTCCAGGCCGACACGCGAGATCGGGCCCAGATAACGGACAAGCTCGGTGATCAGGCTGGGAAGCTCCGCGACGATGTCGCGGGAACGCGGCCACCACGCACCGTCGAGGATGCCCTGGCGGTCGTGGGTCGTCTCCAGCCTCAGCAGGGCCGTGCCGGGCCTCACTTCTCGCCGGATCTCATCCGGGAGGAGTTCGGGAGGGTTCGGGGTGTCGGAGTCGGCCATGGTGTCTCGCTCGTCGCAGGCGGCCCGCCCAGCACGCCCGTTCCCCGAAGCCCGATCGGGTCGGCTGTCCGCAGGCGTTGCCCCCTGTCGTCTTCACGGTACTCCCACACCGGCAGGCCGACCCGATGCGTCAGCCCGCCGTGCCGCGGCGGCGGGCCCTGCCGCCTAAGCCTCGTGGACGCCCGGTCACCGTGCGGCGTCCTCGGCGATGTCGTCCCGCCGCTCCACGGCGCCCATCGCGTGGCGGGCCCGCCAGGCGACCAGGCCGGGCAGGAGGGTGCGCACCGCTTGGACGCCGCGCAGCCAGGACTGTACGTAGACGGCGGGCGCGCGGTGCTCGATGCCCCGGACGAGCCGTTCCGCCGTGGACTCGGCGGGGTACGTGCGGCTCGCCGGCCAGGGCATGAGTGCCCTCAGCTCGCGCAGGTCCGCACGGTACCGGGGGTCGTGGATCATCTCGGTGTCCGTCCAGCTCAAGTAGGCGATGCCGACGCCGACGCCGCGGTGGGCCACCTCGGCGCGCAGCGAGTGTGTGAAGGCCTCGACCCCTGACTTGGAGGCGCAGTAGGCGGACATCAACGGGGCGGCGCCGATCGCCGCGAGCGAGGAGACCTGCAGGTAGTAGCCGCGGGTGGCCAGCAACTGCGGGAGGAAGGCCCGGGCGGTCAGAGCGCTTCCGACGAGGTTCACCTCGACGATCCTGCGCCAGGTCGCCATGGACGACTCGCAGAAGGGGCCGGCGGTGGCGATACCGGCGTTCGCGACGACCACGGAGGCCGGCCCGAACTGCTCCCTCACCTCGTCGGCGGTGCGGCCCAGCGCGGTCTCGTCCGTGACGTCGAGGCACCACGCCCGCGCCGCACCGGGCACAGCGGCGGCCGCCGACTCCAGTTCCCCCGGTTCCGGTCCGAGCAGGGCGACGCGGGCACCTCGGGCCGCGAGGTGGTGCGCCACCGCCCGCCCGATGCCCCGGGAAGCGCCGGTGACCACGGCCGTACGTCCCAGCAATGGCGAGCCGGTCACCTTGGTCCTCCACATAGATGAGGCAACTCCGCATAAACGCCCATAACGACCGTAGCTGAGGGCAGGAGAGAAGGCGTGCGGGGAACGCGACGGTCCACCGGAGGTTGTCATGGCAGTACGGCACAGGCTGGTCGGTGGCGCTCCGGAGGAGGTGTGGGCCGTCCTGGCCGACGGCACGCGCTACGGGGACTGGGTCGTGGGTCCGTCGTCGTCCCGGCACGGTGAAGGCGACTGGCCGGCGGTCGGTTCCAGCCTCGAGTACACGGTGCCGCTGGGCCCGGTGAAGCTCACCGGCGAGACAATCGTACGGATCTGCCGGCCCCCGCTGCAGCTGGAACTGGAGGCTTTCAGCGGATGGCTCGGCTCCGCGCGGATCGCCATCGAACTGCGCCCATGGGGTGCGGGCACGCTGGTCATCGTGGACGAGCATCCGCTGCGCGGCCCCGGCGGCCTGTTCCACAACGCCGCATTCGACGCCCTGCTCCAGGTACGGCACCGCAGCATGCTCAGCCGGCTGGCGGAGGCCGTGGAGTCGCACGGGGCCCGCAAGGGCGAGGAAGGCTGAACGGGGCCGACGACGGGAGGCGGCATGGCGGACGCGGTGGTGATCGGCGCGGGCCCCAACGGCCTTGTCGCCGCGAATCTGCTGGCCGACGCGGGGTGGAGCGTCGAGGTCCTCGAGGCGCAGGACGAGCCCGGCGGCGGTGTCCGCTCGGCGCGGGACGTCCACCCCGCGTTCGTGCACGACCTGTTCAGCTCCTTTTATCCCCTCGCGGCCGCCTCGCCGGTCATCCGCGGGCTCGGACTGCAGCGCGAAGGGCTGCGCTGGAGCCACGCGCCGGCGGTGGTCGCCCACCCGCTGCTCGACGGCCGCTGCGCTGTGCTGCACCGGCGCGCCATCGACACCGCCGCGGTCCTCGACGCGGACACCGCGGGCGACGGCGCGGCCTGGTTGCGGCTGTGCACGGCCTGGGAGCGCCTCGGCGACGACCTCGTGGCCGCGCTGTTCACGCCGTTCCCCCCTGTGCGTCCGGGGCTGCGGCTGGCGGCACGGCTACGCGCGGGCGGTGGGCTACGGATGGCCCGCACCCTGGTGCTCCCGGTGCGGCGTCTGGGCGAGGAGGAGTTCCGGGGCGAGCTGGGCTCCCTCCTGCTGGCCGGCAACGCGCTCCACGCCGATCTGGCACCCGAGGCCGCGGGAAGCGGGGGGTTCGGGTGGCTGATGGCCATGCTGGGGCAGACCTACGGCTTCCCTGTGCCCGTCGGCGGCGCCGGATCGCTGACCGCCGCCCTCGTCAGCCGCCTCCGCAGACATGGAGGAACGCTCCGGTGCGGGGCGCGGGTGACCTCGGTCGTCGTGCGCTCCGGGCGGGCGGTGGGCGTACGTACGGCCGACGGCGACGCGGTTCCGGCCCGCCGCGCCGTGCTGGCCGATGTGTCAGTCCCCGCCCTGTACGGCGAGCTGGTGAGCCGCGACGATCTCCCCGCGCGGGTTCTGGAGGACGTGCGCCGTTTCCAGTGGGACTTCGCGACCTTCAAGGTTGACTGGGCCCTGGACGGCGCGGTGCCTTGGTCGGCGCCCGCGGCGGCGCAGGCGGGCACGGTGCACCTGGCCGAGGGGGTCGACGCGCTGACCCGGTTCGCGGCGCAGATCGCCATGGGGCAGGTGCCCGAGCGGCCCTTCCTCCTGTTCGGGCAGATGACCACGGCGGACGGTTCGCGTTCGCCGGCCGGGACGCAGTCGGCGTGGGCCTATACCCATCTCCCCCACCGTGTCCGCGGCGACGCGGGTGGCGCGGGGATCACCGGCACCTGGGACCGGAACGACCAGGAGTTGATGGCCGACCGGGTGGAAGCTCAGGTCGAGCGGTACGCCCCGGGCTTCCGCTCGCTCGTCGCGGCCCGCCGCGTCCTCGCCCCGCCCCATCTGGAGGAGCACGACGCCAATCTCCACGGAGGTGCCATCAACGGCGGCACCGCGGCCATGCACCAGCAGTTGGTCTTCCGTCCCCTTCCGGGCACCGGACGCCCCGAGACGCCGATCGCGGGACTCTTTCTGGCGTCGGCGGGGGCCCACCCGGGCGGCGGGGTCCATGGCGCGCCGGGCGCCAACGCGGCGCACGCCGCTCTGCGCTCCCGCTCCCCCAGTCGTCTGCTGAGCGGCGCGCAGCGTGCGCTGACCCGCCGAGGCCGTCTCGGCCGGCGCGATTGAACTGCGGCGGCTCTCAGTTCTGGGTGCGGCGGACGCAGGCGGCGGCCATGTCGCGGAGGCTTCCGGTGCGCCGGAGCAGGTCGCGCTGGATCTGGGCGCCGTTGCCGGTCTTGAGGAGTCCGGCGAGGGCGTCCTGCGCGGGGACCAGGTCGCCGTTGTCCTCCAGGGCGTCGCGCACGTGGTCGAACAGGGCGCGGACCACCGCCTCGGCCGGAGCGGGTTCCATGGACACCGGATGGATCAGACCGCCCTCGATCCCTTCCCGGGCCGCCCGCCAGGTGGCCAGCCGCAGCAGGGCCACACTGTGCGGGGACGGCGGTTCGCCGGCTCGCCAGGCGCGGGCCGCGGTCT
>NZ_JARAVM010000091.1:0-921 GCF_033792735.1 Streptomyces sp. PA03-3a | reverse complement strand
CGTCCAGAAGCAGGCCATGGCGAACGGCGCCCCGGGGGCGCTGACCCGTATCGACTCGGGCAGTTCGAGCTACCGCATCGCGTCCGGGCAGGCGGACACCGTCGCCCGCACGGCGATGGACGCGGACCGGCGGTTCCGGGTCGGCAGCGTCAGCAAGAGCTTCACCACGGTGGTCCTGATGCAACTGGCCGCCGAGGGCCGGATCGACCTCGACGCCCCGGCGAACGCCTACCTGCCGCAGCCGCTGCCCGACGACCGCATCACCGTGCGGCACCTGCTCTCCCACCGCAGCGGCCTGTGGGACTACACCAACGACATGTTCTACTACACCGTCCCCGGCTTCGAAGCGGTGCGGAACAAGGTCTTCACCTACCAGGAACTCATCGACCTCTCCACCGCCCACCAGCCCACCAACGCACCCGGCGCGGCCTACAGCTACTCCAACACCAACTTCGTGGTGCTCGGCGCCCTCATCGAGAACGTCACCGGCGTGCCGATGGCCACCCACTACCAGCAGCGGATCCTCACCCCGCTGAACCTGAGGAACACCACCTACGTCCACCCGCAGACCGCCATCTCCGGCTCCTACGCCCACGGCTACCTGCGCGACGACGACACCACCCTGCCCCTGGTGGACTCCACCGAGCAGACCGTCTCCTGGGCGCAGTCCGCCGGCGCGGTCATCTCCAACGCCAGCGACCTCAACCGCTTCTTCTCCGCCCTGGTCACCGGCAAGCTCGTGCCCGCCGCGCAGCTCCAGCAGATGATGACCATGGTCCCGGTCAACGCCGACGGCACCCAGTCCTACGGACTGGGCCTGCGCGCCAGGAAGCTGTCCTGCGGCGTGACCGTCTACGGCCACACCGGCACCGTCCAGGGCTTCTACACCTACGCGTTCACCACCGCCGACGGCAAGCGCAG